>CAYXLY010000614.1:0-2484 GCA_964466005.1 uncultured Spirochaetaceae bacterium
CGCTCGTCTCGTAGGTGTCGTAGAAGTGGGCCCCCGAGTCGAGCATGTTCGTGCCGCGGCCCTCGTGCCAGGCTCCCATGGCTGCCATGCCGTGGAAGAAGCCCATCAACGTGGCGGCCCCGTCCACCATCGCGGCATCGACGACCTGCCCCTCGCCCGAGGTGCCGCGCTCGACGAGCGCCGCACAGATCCCGAAGGCGAGCAGCATCCCCCCTCCCCCGAAATCACCGACCAGGTTCAAGGGCGGAGTGGGCTTCTCACCGGCCCGTCCGATGGGATCGAGTGCGCCGGCCAGCGCGATGTAGTTGATGTCGTGTCCCGCGGCCTGGGCCATCGGCCCATCCTGCCCCCAGCCGGTCATGCGGCCGAAGACCAGGCGCGGATTGCGTGCCAGACAGACCTCGGGTCCGAGTCCGAGCCGCTCCATCACGCCCGGACGGAAGCCTTCGATCAGGACGTCCGACTGCTCGACGAGCCGCAGCACGACCTCGATGCCCTCCGACTGCTTCAGATCGACGGCGACGCTGCGCCGACCGCGCGCCAGCACGTCTCGCGGCGGCCGCTCCGGATCCCCCCCTCGGACGCGATCGGCTCGGTCGATCCGCACGACGTCGGCGCCGAGATCCGCCAGCATCATGCCCGCAAAGGGACCCGGCCCGATCCCGGCCACCTCGAGAACCTTCACGCCCGCCAGCGGCCCCTTCCCCATCTTCTCCCTCCTCTCTCTCTCGCACGCGTTGCGCTGGATCGCCTCGGCCGGCCGGGCTCGCCGCGTTCCTGCGCACGCTCGCGGGCCCTGGGCGGAGGCTCATCATACCAGTCCGATCTTTCCTGCCCACGGCCCCGGATCCGGCGCCTCCCGACCGCAGGCCGCCTGCACGGACCCACGCGAGGACGGGCCGAGGCGACGGCGCGGGGCTCGCGCGGAATCGGGAATCGGGTGGCTCTATCTGTAGAACGTCTTGTAGACGTGCAGGCTCCGCAGGACGCGCTTCACGTAGGAGCGGGTCTGGTCATAGGGAATCGCCTCGACCCAGACGTCGTCCTCCCAACGCGCCGCGTCGCCGCGCAGCCACGACGCGACCCGGGTCGGCCCCGCGTTGTAGCTGCCGATCGCCGCCGAGATCCGGCCGTCGAAGCGGGCGGCGAGATCGGAGAGATAGGCCGCGCCGAGCGAGATGTTCGTCCGGGGATCGAAGAGGTCGGTCTCCTGGAACGCGTCGATCCCCCGTTCGCGAGCCAGCTGCGCGGCGGTCGAGGGCATCAGCTGGAGCAGGCCGAGGGCGCCGACCGCCGAGCGGGCGTCCGCTCGATAGTGGCTCTCCTCGCGCA
This sequence comes from uncultured Spirochaetaceae bacterium, assembly GCA_964466005.1. GTDB lineage: Bacteria > Myxococcota_A > UBA9160 > UBA9160 > UBA4427 > UBA4427. The sequence continues at coordinate 1,333 of CAYXLY010000614.1, forward strand.
TGATCGCCCAGACGAGCTCCCGATCGATCGCCGCGTCCGCCGGAAAGACCTCCTCCAGGACCTCGCGATAGGCCGGCGGCCAGGAGAGCCACCAGAGCGTCTCACGTCCCGGCTGCAGTCCCCGCGCCAGGGAGTCGGCATAGGCGATCACGACCAGTCGGCTCGCGCGATGGTAGTCGCCGACCCGGGCGAGCAGGACTCCGACCTGTGTGCGGTCCTCGAATCCGAGCGCCTGGCGGGCTGCGAATCGGAGCTCGTCGCGCGCCAGCACCTCGAGCCCTGCCTCGATCAGCATCGCGGCGCGCTCGATCGACGCCTCCTCGACCCGCCGTGTCCCCTCGGCCAGCTCCCGTCGGCTCACGATGAGCTCCGTCCGATCCAGAGCGAGCCGCTCCTGCGCGCGCCAGCCGTAATAGGTCAGGGGAAACTCGCGAGCGAGACGATCGAGCTCCCTGCGTCCCTGCTCCGCCGCGCCGGACTCGAGGGCCGCGCGAGCGGCCCAGTAGCGCGGCCGAAGCTGATCGAGCGGATCCTCCAGCCGGGCGATCAGCGCTCGGAAGACCGCGCGCGCCTCGTCCCGGGCGCCGCTTCGATAGCGGGCCCAGCCCTCGCGCCAGAGCGCGTCCCGGGATCGCTCCGGCGAGCCCTCGAAGCGCGCAGCACCTGCATAGGACGCGATCGCGCGATCGAGCTCGCCCCGATCCTCGAAGAGCGTACCCATCAGATAGAGGGCCCAGCTCGCGAGCTCCTCCTCGCTGCTCTGCGCCACCCGCTCGAACTCGCCGAGGGCGCCCTCGATGTCGCCCGCACGCGCGCGGCTGCGTGCTCCCCAGAAGCGAGCGCCGACATCGGGCAGGAGCTCGGCGAATCGGGCCGCGGCGCTCTCGTAGCGACGCGACCGGAAGAGGGCGTGGGCGCGCTGCAGACGGGCATGAAGCCGAGCCGCCTCGTCGAGCTCGCCCGCCAGCGCCTCATCGTAGAGATCGATCGCCCGCGTCGCGCGACCCGCGGCGAGCGCCGCATCGGCCTTCTCGAGGAGGACCGGAGCCGGCAGGATGCCGGTCGGGATCTCCGCCGTCGTCACCGTCACGTCCTCGAAGGTGCGGTCGAGCAGCACCCGCGGATCGAGCTGGGGATCGAGGCTCCCCGATC
>CAYXLY010000615.1:0-2474 GCA_964466005.1 uncultured Spirochaetaceae bacterium
GAGCAGGAGACCTCGATCGCGCAGCCGAGACGGCTGGCCGTGCTGGGGGCCCGGCTGCGCGAGCGCGCGGCCGGCGAGGCCACCGCGAAGTACCGCGAGCTCGGCACGGTGGGCAACCTGCTGACCTTCGACCGCCTCGGAGCGTTGCCGACCCGCAACTTCCAGGAGAGCAGCTTCGAAGGAGCCGAGCGCCTCTCGGCGGAGTCGCTCCAGCCGACCCGAGGCACCGTCCGGACGGCCTGCGCGAGCTGCACGATCGGCTGCGAGCATCGATTCTCCTATGGCGGCGGCGGCGGCGGCGGCGGCGGCGGCGGCGGCGGCGGCGGCGGCGACGACGGCGAGGGCAGAGGCGGCGGCAGGGGCAGGGGCGAAGCCGGCGGCGAGAGCGGCGGCAGCGGCGACGACGGGAGCCGAGCGGAGAGCGGCTCCGGCCAGACACGCCTCGAGTACGAGAGCCTCTTCGCCCTGGGTCCCCTCTGCGGCATCTCCGATCCGGAGGTCGTGCTGGCGGCCGCGGCGCGCTGCGACGAGCTCGGGCTGGATACGATCTCGACGGGGGCCACGCTCGCCTTCGCGATGGAGTGCGGCGAGCGCGAGCTGCTCGCCCACGGACCTCGATTCGCCGCGCGGTCTCCGACCGGAGTCGAGTCGGACGAGGGGGCGCGCCTGCTCGGCTGGATCGACGACATCGCCCATCGGCGCGGGCTCGGCGATCGGCTCGCCGAGGGATCGAGGAGGCTGGCGGACTGGATCGGCGGGGGATCGATCGGCTTCGCGCCGCAGGTGAAGGGGCTCGAGCTGCCCGGCTACGAGCCGCGATCGCTCCAGGCGATGGCGCTCGGGCTGGCCGTCGGGACGCGGGGGGCCGATCACAATCGCAGCGGAGCCTACGAGGTCGACTTCTCCGACGACTCCGATCGGCTGCGAGGCGATGCCACGTCGGCGCGCCGGGCGATCGAGACCGAAGACCGCGCTGCCCTCCTCGACTCGATGATCCTCTGCAAGTTCGTCCGGGGGGCCCTGGAAGATCCGTACTCCGATGCCGCCGAGCTGCTCTCCGCGGTGACGGGAATGGACTTCGACGCCGCGGAGCTTCGGGAGACGGCGCGGCGGATCGTCACGCTCCGCAAGCATTTCAATCTCCGCGAGGGTGGACGGCCCGAGGACGACACGCTGCCCGATCGGTTCCTCTCGGAGTCGATCCCGTCGGGCCCGGTCGCCGGCGCGCGTCTACCCCGGGTCCGGCTCGAGGAGATGATCCGCGTCTACAATCGAGCGCGAGGCTGGACCCGGTCGGGAGAGCCGACGACCCCCTCGAGCCGGGCGCTCCTCGAGGGACTCGGCCTCGATCTCGATCGTGTCGTCGCTCCCGGCAGCGACCCGAGCGTCACCCCCAGCGTCGCCTCCTGCGCGGATCCGGAGTGCGAGCCCCGCCCGGCTGGAGAATCGGTCGCCGGTCGACGGGGCGCGCGCGTGGCATCGCTCGTCCCGGGCTCGGGGACGCGTGCCGCCCCGCCCGGTCGGCGAGGCGGCTCGAACCCCGCCGAAGCGCCGGAGGACTCGCGCACATGAAGCTTCGCATCGATGGACTCGAGGTCGACGCCGAGGAGGGCGACACGATCTTCCAGGCTGCGGCGGCCGCCGGGATCGAGATTCCCGCACTCTGCCATCGGCCGGACCTCGATCCGGTCGGTGTCTGCCGGCTCTGTGTCGTGGACGTCGGCGAGCGGGTGAAGGCGGCCGCCTGCGTCCGGAAATGCCGACCGGGAATGGAGGTCCACACACGGACCGAGGAGCTCGAGGCCCATCGGGCGATGCTGACGGAGCTCCTGATGAGCGACCAGCCCTCGCCCGAGGAGGTCGACCGGCGCGAGTCGAGCCTCGGCGACGACGCGCTCTTCGCGCTCGCCCGTCGCTACGACGCGCGCGGGGAGCGTCCGCCCCCCGGCTCGGGTCGGGGGGTCGACGACAGCTCCCCGGTCATCGCCGTCGACCATCAGGCCTGCATCCTCTGTGATCGCTGCATTCGCGCCTGCAACGACGTGCAGGGCAACGAGGTGATCGGCCGAACCGGCAAGGGCCATGGCACGCGCATCGCGTTCGACCTGGACGTGCCGATGGGCGAGAGCAGCTGCGTCTCCTGCGGCGAGTGCGCTGCGGCCTGTCCGACGGGGGCCCTCGTGGATCGACCGATCGGTCCGGCGCTCCGCCCGCGGTCGGAGCTCGAGCCCGTGGACAGCGTCTGTCCCTATTGCGGCGTCGGATGCACCCTCACCTATCACGTCGACCGCGCGAAGAACGAGATCGTCTTCGCCGAGGGGCGCGAGAGCCCGGCCAGCCAGGGGCGGCTCTGCGTGAAGGGGCGTTATGGCTGGGACTACGCCTCCCACGCGCAGCGGCTCCTCAGGCCCCTGATCCGCCGGGCCGAGGCCTATCCGAAGGGAGCGCTCTCCCGCGACGTGCGCGGCGACTCC
>CAYXLY010000616.1:0-2474 GCA_964466005.1 uncultured Spirochaetaceae bacterium
GTCTACAAGCGCCCACGCGCGACCCGCATCGGCCCGAATATCCGCATCCAGAACCCGCATATCAAGCTCGAGGGAACGGATACCGACACGGTCGACGCGGCGATCGAGTTCCTGCGCATCCACGGCAAGGAGCGATGGTTTCTCTACGTCCATCTGATGGACGTCCATCAATACCTCTACGACACCCGCACCGCGCTCTTCGGCTCACGCTATTCCGACATCTACGACAACTCGATCCGGCATACGGACGAGATCATCGCTCGTCTCCTCACCCATCTCGCGGAGGAAGACCTGCTCCAGAAGACGCTCGTCGTCCTCGCAGCCGACCATGGCGAGGCGTTCGGCGAGCGGGGCATCGAAGGACACGCGAGGGAGGTCTTCCGCGAGACCACCGAGGTTCCTCTCGTCCTCGGGTTTCCCTTCCAGCTCGATCCGGGCGCCGTCGTCGAGACGCGCACTCGCAACGTCGACATCTGGCCGACCGTCCTCGACCTGCTCGGCCTTCCCCCGCTTCCCGATCCGGATGGCCACTCCCTGGTACCCGAGATCATGGCGGCGGCCGCGAATCGGCCGATCGAAGAAGACGATCTCGTGGGCGTGGCGCATCTCGACCGTTCCTGGGGACGTGAGGAGCAGCCCGAACGGCCGGCGATCGCAGTCTCCAGGGGGCCTCATCGTTACGTGTTGCAGCGCGGCACGGACACGCCCAACGATCCGACCCGCGAGTCACTCTTCGACGCGCGGAGCGACCCGCAGGAGCGGCGGAACGTTCTCGATCAGCAGCCCGAGATCGCGGCCGAGCTTCGTGAAGAAGCCGAGCGCTACCTCGACAGCCCCCCGCCGCCCTGGGGCGAGGGCGCGACTCACGTGGAGATCGACGAGGCCGAGGCAGAGCGCCTGCGCGCTCTCGGCTACGCGCTCCCCTGACGCCGGCTCGACGGCCTGGGGGATGGGTGTCGCAACGGCGGCGTCGGAGTGCGGTGGCGAGCCTGTGAGGCCCGATCCCCGTGCACGTCCTCGTGCAGGTCTCAGTACGTGAGCCTGGCGCTGAGTCCGTAGGTCCGGGGCTCCCCGAGGAGGTTGCCGACGAGCTGCGGTCCGCTCGAGGCATCGAAGGCCAGGGTCTTGTAGACCTCGTTCGTCAGGTTCCGGACCCAGCCGGCGATCTCGAGCCGAGCGCCGGGCGCGCGATAGGTGACGCGCAAGTTGTGCAGCCAGAAGGCGCCCTGGCCGATGGCGTTCTTCGGCATGAAGATCTCACCTCCGGCGTTCGGAGCCCCCCGTCCGTCCGAGGGATCGAAGGCGACCTCGTCCGTCCAGACCACGTCGTAGCGCGGGACGAAGGATCCGAATCGACCGAGGTCCAGATCGTATTGGAGAGTGGCCGAGACCTTGAAGCGGGGCGCGTTCGGAAGCGGATTCCCGTTGAAGTCGAGCACCTGGCGGAAGGTCTGCGGCGGGTTGCTCCCCGGAATGACCCGAGCTCCGCTGGCGGTGAAGTCGAGGAAGCGGCTCTCGATCCAGCTCGAGCGGATCTCCAGGGTCAGACGATCGATCGGCTCGAGTGTCGTCTCGAGCTCTGCGCCGTAGAGCTGGGCATCGCTCGCGTTGATGACGATCCGAGAGGGAGGCACGCCGACGTCGTTCGTGAAGGTGAAGACCTGGTAATTCTGATAGGAGTACCAGAAGAACGCAGCGTTCATCTTCAGGCGAGCGTCGAGCCAGCTCCCTTCGAAGCCGACCTCGAAGGCATCGATGACCTCGGGGTCGGCCACGTCGGTGACCTCCTGAGCCCGACGCCCGTCACGGGGCGAGAACTGCACGCCCTTCCAGCCGTGATTGTATTTCACGTACGCGGAGCGGAGCTCGTCGAAGCGATACTCGAGCTGGATCAGGCCCGTCGGATGATCGACGGTCACGGTCCGCTTGCAGGGCGGTATGCCGCCGACCCTCTCCCGACACTGGTCGGAGCTCCGGTTCGCTCCGAGGAAGATCTCCGCGTCGAAGGTCTTCTGCTGCCAGTTGTATCGAAAGCCCGCGTCGAGGGTGAAGTCGTCGAGGAAGTCCCATGAGACGTCGGCGAAGAGACCCAGCGCGAAGGTCTCCTGCTCGTAGGCCTGGAAGAGGGGGTCGACGCCGGGCACCGCATTCAGCGTCGCCAGATCGAAATCGAGCTGCTCCTGAAGATAGAAGCCGCCGGTGCTCCAGCGGATCGGAGCCGACTCGAGCTCTCCGCTGACCCGCAGGTCCTGGGTGACCTGCCAGGCGTCGTCTTCGCTGGCGAACTCGAAGAACTCGGCGGGAGAGAAGTCCGCGTCGATCAGGGTCTCTCGATCGTACCGGATGAAGCTGGTGATGCTCTGGATCTGCAGGGCGCCGACGAGCCACTCACCTTGCAAGCGGGCTCCGAGGGTCGTCTGCCGCTCGTAGCCCGGCGTGTTGAAGTCGCCCTCGAAGGGAAAGCGGTCCAACGG
>CAYXLY010000617.1:0-2472 GCA_964466005.1 uncultured Spirochaetaceae bacterium
ATGGAGCAGGGAACGTGCCGGACCTTGGACCCAATCATCGGTCCACGTCTAAGGGATTGCATAGCCTAGGGCTCTGAGGTGGTTCAGCTCGAGCTCGCTGATCTCCCGTTGCGGCGACTCCCCCCAGCTCGGCCGAAGCTCGAGGAATCGGTCGGCCTCCGCCGAGAGACGCTCGAGCGCGTCGGGTCGCTCGGCGGCCCGGTTCCGGAGCTCCTTCGGGTCGTCGGAGGCATCGAAGAGCTGCTCGACGAGGCTGCCCGGCTGCACGACGCGGACGTAGCGGAGGTCGCCCTGCGAGACGGCGACGGTGGGCTCGGGCTCCTTCCCGGGCCGTGCCCAGGCCTGGTCGAGATGAGCGATCGCGAGCTCCTCCGCCTCGGCAGGAGCGTCGGCGGAGCGGCCAGCGGCCCCGCCTCGGGCGTTCGCGAGGATCTCGGCGCGGCGCGAGCGGCCGTCGGCTCCTTCGAGCCCGAGCTCGAGCCCGATCAGGTCGAGCACCGTCGGCCAGACGTCGATGTTCCGCGTTCGCGTCTCGACGACGACGCCGGGCTCGAGCTTGAACGGGAAGGAGAGCAGGAAGGGGACCTCCGTCGTCTCGCGGTAGACCTTGCGCGCATGACCTTCGAAGCCCCGCTCGCCGAAGGCCTCACCGTGATCGGAGGTGACGACGATCAGCGTGTCGTCGAGATGTCCGAGATCGGCGAGATGGGCCATGAGGATCTCGAAGACGCTGTCGGTCCAATGGATCGAGTTGTCGTAGACGTCCGAATAGCGCAGCCCGAAGAGCGCGGACTCCTCGTCGAACAGGTACTCGTGAACGTCCATCATGTGGAGGTAGAGGAACCAGCGATCGTCGCCCTGGAGGCGCAGGAACTCGAGCGCGCTGGCCACGAGTCCCTCGTCGGTCCCGGCCTCCGAGAGGGTCGGGTTCTGGCGTCGGACGTTCGGGGGCACGGGCAGTCTCAGCGGGCGTTGATAGACCTCGAATCCCTGGTCGAAGCCGAAGGTCGGGGCGACCCAGCCGTTGCGATAGAGACCGACGGTCTGGAAGCCTGCATCGCGAAGGATCTCCGCGGGCATCGTGGCCTCTTCGGGGATCACCTGGTCGAATCGCGTGATGCCCGTCCGGGTCGGGTGGAGACCGGTCCAGAGCGAAGCCATGGAGGCCTTCGTCCACGAGGACTGTGCGAGCGTGCGGGCGAAGCGGACGCCCGATCCGGCCAGACGGTCGAGATTCGGACTCGTGTCGCGTTCGTATCCGTAGCTGCCGAGCCGCTCGGCGCGGAGCGTGTCGATGACGATGAAGAGCACGTTCAGGTCGTCGCGCTCGCGGAGGGCCTCGATGTCCGCGGCCGTCCCGAGCGGCCGGGAATCATCGAGTTCTCCCGGCGGGTTGATCTCGACGACGGTCGAGAGAAAGGCGAGCAGAATGACGGCAGCGGCGAGCAGCCAGGGCCAGCGTCGATCGAGGAGGCGCGTGTTCATCTCGTCCGGCAAGCTAGCGCAGTCACCCTGGTCGCTGCCCAGGGGACTGCCTATCTTGGGGTGCATGCTGCCTGCCCTGCCTGCCCTGCCTCGTGCCCTGCGTCCCTCCATGCCTCCCGTGGCGCCTCCCGTCACGCCTCCCATCAGGCTCTCTGCGATGAAAGATCTCCGTGTCACCGGAGACGACCGGCGGCGTGGTCCGATCCGTCGGGGCGGCCGTTCCCTCCTGTTCGGCCTGCTCTGCTTGAGCCTCTTCGCTGCCTGCGAGCAGGCCGGGCCGGAGACGTCCCTCGAGGCGATCCGGGAAATGCAGGCGCGCGGCGAGTTCGCGGCCTCCCTCGAGCCCCTGCGGAGCCGGCTCGCGGAGACGCCCGGGGATGCCGAATCGAGCTATCTCTACGGAGTGGCGCTGGCGCAGACGGGTCAGGTCAGCCTCGCGACCTGGCCGCTCCGGCAGGCGATGCGAGACCCGGATTGGATGCTGCGGGCGGGCATGCAGCTGGCGTACGGCTCGCTGGTGAGCAACGACTTCAACGAGGTCGTCGACGTGACCTCCGAGATCCTCGAAGCCCATCCCGAGCATCTGATGGCGCTCCTCCTGCGGGCCCAGGCGCATGCCCATTGGAAGAAGGATCCGGAGGCGGCGGTCCAGGATGCGCGTCTCGTCCTGGAGATCGAGCCGCAGCGCCTCGAGGCCTACGAGCCGCTGATCCTGGGCCTGCTCTCGCTGGGTCGGACGGAGGAGGCCCGGGAGGCGCTGGACGTGGCCGGCGAGAAGCTCGAGGAGAGCGAGGCCTCCGATCCCCAGATGGCCTGGCATTGCTCGACGACGGCGCTCCTCGTCATGGACGAGGGGGACCTCGAGGCGGCGCGGACGATCTGGGACGACTGCCTCGAGAGATATCCATCCGATGCCAACGTCGTTCAGAATGCCACCTCCTTCTTCGAAGGGCAGGGGGATCGGCAGCGCGCGATCGGAATCCTGCG
>CAYXLY010000618.1:0-2471 GCA_964466005.1 uncultured Spirochaetaceae bacterium
CGAGCATCGGCACGAGCGCCGTCGAATGCGGACCCATCTGATCGCCCTCCCGAAGGTCGATCAGACGCTCGCCTTCGAGGAGCGCCACCGAGAGGCGATCCGTCGCCGACTCGATCGCCAGGAGCAGCCCTTTCATCGGCTCAAGGCTGACCCGAGAGCCAGCGGACGAACTGGGACCAGAAAGGCGTGAGATCGTTCCAGAAGGCGCGCCCCATCAGCAGCACGAGCACGATCAGGCCGAGCTGGGTCGCGATCTCCCGGGCGCGCGGCGAGACCGGCGAGCGCTTGATCCCCTCGATCCCGTAGAAGAGCGCCTGCCCGCCGTCGAGGATCGGGATCGGCAACAGGTTCAGGATCCCGAGGTTGATGCTGATCAGCATCATCATCGAGAGGTACTCGAGCCAGCCCCGGTCGAGCGACTGTCGCGCGATCCGGGCGATCCCGATCGGCCCCGACAGCTTGTCGGTCCCGACCTCTCCGGTGAAGAGCTTGCCGACGCCTTCCAGGAAATCCGTCGTCATCTGCCAGCTCATGGCGACGGCGCGCGGAACGGACTCGAGCGGGTTACGCACGCGGAGCGTGGCCGTGGCTCCGGGCAGGGTCGAGAGCGCACTCCGGATGCCCACGACATAACGCTTCTGCTCCATTCCCTCGATGTCGTAGGGACCGGGGACCGCATGCTCCTCCGCCCGCAGGGTCGTCGTCGAGACCCTCCCCTCGCGCGAGTACGTGATCTCGATGGGGCGTCCCTCGCTCGTCTGCACGATCGACGCGAAGCGCTGGAAGCTGCCGGTCGGCTCGCCGTCCACGGCGAGGATCAGGTCACCGCTGCGAAGGCCGGCCCGCTCGGCGGGCATGCCCGGATCGACGCGACCGACGAGGATGGCCGCAGGAATCAGCCCGAGCTCGCTCAGAAGGGGCTCCGCCGGCAGCTCGAGGTCGAGAACCGGGACCTCGCGCTCGGTCTCCTCCGCGTCGCTCCGACCGGACTCCGAGGGCAGGACGAGCGGCGACTCGTCCCGCTCGATCTTCCAGCCGACCGTCTGGCCTCCCCGTGATCGGACGGCGCGCGCCGCCTCCGCGTGCGCCGCCCCGAGCTCGACCCAGTCCTCGACGGGCCTGCCTGCCACCTCGAGGACCCGGTCTCCGGAGCGCAGGCCGGCCCGAGCCGCGGGGCTCGAGACCGAGGGCACCCCGACCAGGGAGGGGAGACGCCGATGACCGAGTCCGATCCATCCCATCTCGGCGACGCTGCCGAAGCGATCGAGGGCGGTCTGCGACTCCAGCTCGATCGCCACGTCGCTCGTCATCCCGTCCCGTTCGATCGAGAGGCGGACCTCTTCTCCCACCTCCCGCTCGCGAATCGGCGCCAGGACCTCGTCCCACCACTGAACGGGCTGCCCCTCGATGGCCTCGATGCGATCACCGACCCGAAGCCCCGCCTCGGCCGCAGGCGAGTCGGCCTCGACCATCCCGATCACCGCGCTGGCTCGCGGAATCCCGACCCAGAGAATCCCGACCAGGCACACGATCGGCAGCACCAGATTCATGGCCGGACCCGCGAAGACGATCGAGAGCTTCTGCCAGACGGGCTTCGACTCGAGGAACTCGTCCGGTCGGGCGTCCTCCGGCGTCATCCCCGCCTGTGTCTCGTCCCCCGGCATCGTCTCCCCGAGCATCCGCACGAGGCCGCCCAGCGGGATCCAGCCGACGACGTACTCGGTGCCGCTCCGCTCCCACCGAAGCCGGAACCGGCCGAATCCGATCGGGGCTCCGAACCCGATCGAGAACTTCAGAACCCGCACCCCACAGGCCTTCGCGACGAGGAAATGACCCAGCTCGTGCACGAAGATCAGGATCCCCAACATCGGGATCACGGCGAAGAGATGATCGAAGAGCTCCATCAGGCCGCGCTCCCGGCACGTCGGGACGCGGCATCGGGACTCGCGAGCCAGTCCGTCGCGGCCCGGCGCGCCCAGGCGTCGGCGGCCAGCACCGCCTCGAGATCGTCGACCCGCTCGCCCCCCCGACTCTCGAGATGCGACTCGAGCACGCGGGCATTCAAGGCCGCGATCTGCGGGAAGCCGATGCCGCCCGACAGGAAGGCCTCGACCGCCACCTCGTTCGCGGCGTTCAGCACGGCCGGCGCGGTCTCGCTTCCCGACACGGCGCGATAGGCGAGCTCCAGACAGGGAAACCGGGCGCGATCCGGAGACTCGAAGTCGAGTCGGCCGAGATCCACGAGATCGAGGCGGGGGACGTCCAGGGCGACGCGCTCGGGATGCGCCAGCGCCACGGCGATCGGGACGCGCATGTCGGGCAGCCCGAGCTGGGCGAGCACGGAGCGGTCCCGGAACTCCACGAGCGAGTGGACGATCGACTGGGGATGGACGATGACGTCGACGCGGGACGCCTCGACGTCGAAGAGCCAGCGCGCCTCGATGACCTCGAGGCCCTTGTTCATCAGCGTC
>CAYXLY010000619.1:0-2464 GCA_964466005.1 uncultured Spirochaetaceae bacterium
GGCGGTCTCACCGCGCGGCGTCCCCGACCGTTAGCGCTCTTCTCGTCTCGTCTCTCTCGACCGTGTCCAATCGACCGTCTCTCGACCGTCTCTCGACCGTCTCTCTCGACTGTCGACCGACCGTCGACTCTCCCCACCATCGGTCGGTCTCGCCGCCATCGGCCGGATCGCCGGCCGGCTCGGCGCGCGCTCGACCGGCGCTCCCACTCGGCGTTCGCTGCCGCTCTCGACGTGTCGGGTCGCGCCTCGCCCCGGCGGGCCCGTCGAGTCTCGCATGAGTCGAGCTGCTATGCTCGCAGCGTTCGGACGCAGGAGCCATTTCCATGTCATTTCTCGGCGAGGCCCAGATCGAAGCGATCCGGGAGCGATTCGGAACCCCCGTCTACGTCTACGACCAGCGACGGCTCGAGGAGGCGGCCGACCGCGTGCTGGCGTTTCCGGTCCCCGGCCGATTGGTCCCTCGCTTCGCGATGAAGGCGTTGCCCACCGCCGCCATCCTCCGGATCTTCGATGCCAGGGGGCTGCACGTCGATGCGAGCAGTGGCTTCGAGGCGGAGCGGGCGATCCGCGCGGGGATCCAGCCCGAGAAGATCCAGATCACCGCACAGGAGCTTCCCAAGGACCTGAAGGGGCTCGTCCAGCGGGGCGTGCTCTTCAACGCCTGCTCGCTGCATCAGCTGCGCTGCTTCGGCGAGCTCTTCCCGGGAGCCGAGGTCTCGGTTCGGATCAACCCGGGACGCGGATCCGGCCACAACAACCGGACGAACGTGGGGGGGACGGGCTCTTCCTTCGGGATCTGGCACGAGCAGATCGACGACGTGATCGCTCTCGCCCGCCAGTTCGATCTGCGTCTGACCGGGATGCACACCCATATCGGCTCCGGGGGCGATCCGGAGCTGTGGAAGCATTGCGCAAGCCTCACGCTGGGCATCGCGGAGCGTCTGCCCGAGCTGAGGCGTCTGTCGCTCGGGGGCGGATTCAAGGTCGCTCGCATGCCCGACGAGCAGGGCGCGGACCTCGAGGAGATCGGCGAGGCGCTGGCGCCGAGCCTCCGCGCGTTTCTCTCCGGGCTCTCCTCGGGTCGGGGCGAAGACTTCCAGCTCGAGATCGAACCCGGGACGTTCCTGGTGGCGAATGCGGGCGTGATCCTCGCGGAGATCATCGACAGCGTCGAGACCGGAACCGAGGGCTATCGGTTCCTGAAGGTCGACAGCGGAATGACCGAGCTGCTGCGGCCGGCGCTCTACGGCGCGCAGCATCCGCTTCGGGTCATACCGCGGGGCGGCTCTGCCTCGCGAGAGGAGGTCGAGTACGTCGTCACCGGCCACTGCTGCGAGTCCGGCGACATCCTGACCCCGGCTCCCGGCGATCCGGAGGCCCTCGCTCCGCGCCGACTGAGGCGGGCCGAGATCGGCGACACGCTCGTGATCGAGGGAGCCGGCGCATACGCCTCGGCCCTCGCCGGCAAGAACTACAACTCGTTTCCCGAGGCGGCCGAGGTCCTGGTGGATCGGGAGGGAGAGCCGCGTCTGATCCGACGCCGCCAGACCCTCGAGCAGATCCTGCAGAACGAGTCGTGAACGGCGCTCGAGCGAGGCCTCAACGCCGGCGCTTCGGCTTCTGCCGGAATCCCTTGCGGGCCGCCATGCCCTGCGCCGCGCGAAGCTGAGCCGGCGGCTTCTCGAGCTGCAGGCCGAACCAGGCCATGCCGAATCGCTTCATGTTCAGCTTCTTGCCGTTGCGCAGGCGGGTCAGGTTGTCCTGCGTCGATTCGTTGCTCGGCTCGACCTTCTGGCATCGAAGGAGCTTGTCGATCGCCCCGTCCCGATCACCTTCCTTGGCGAGCATCCAGGCCTGCACGTGGTAGAGCAGGAGGTTCTTCTTGTTCGCCCGGATCGCCAGATCCAGGATCTCCAGCGCTTCCTTCGTTCGCCCCCTCCGGTACTCGAGCGCCGCGAAGGCCAATCGAGCCTCTGGAGCGCGGAGGCTCGATTTCGCCAGATGCTCCTCGGCCCGCTCCTGGTCTCCCGTGGAGTAGGCCAGGAGGCCAATCTGGGCATGAATCTGACCTTCGAGCAGGACCTGCCAGCGCCCGAGCGCCATCAGCTCCTCGAGCTGCGCGATCGCGAGCTGGGTCTGCCCCGCCTGGATCTGCTTCTGGACGGCGAGGAATCGCGGCTCGATCCGGCGAGCGAAGGCGCGCGAGATCAGGACGAAGCTCACGAGCGACACGAGCACCGTCAGCACGATCCCCATCTGCCAGGTCTTCCACAGCCCGAGCGCCGTCCAGACGCCCCCCGTGGTCGCCCCAATCAGGACCGAGATCAAGATCGTGTACATCGCCGCGCGATTCCTTCCTCGAAAGCCGGCTTCGTCGAGCCGACGGGATGCGACCCCAGCCGAGGGTAGCAAGCCCGATGGCCCGGAGCAGAGGACGCTTCGCGCGCGCAGCAGGGCCCGCCCC
>CAYXLY010000620.1:0-2460 GCA_964466005.1 uncultured Spirochaetaceae bacterium
AACTGCGGCGCGATTCCCGAGGAGCTCCTGGAGTCGGAGCTCTTCGGACACGTGAAGGGGGCCTTCACGAGCGCCATCAGCCCGCGCGAGGGGCGATTCGCGGCGGCCCACGGCGGAACCCTCTTTCTCGACGAGATCGGGGACATGAGCCCGAGCCTGCAGGTCAAGCTGCTCCGCGTCCTGCAGGAGCGGAGCTTCGAGCCGGTCGGCTCCTCCCGGACGATCCCCGTCGACGTCCGCGTGATCGCCGCGACCCACCATGACCTGCCCGGGCTGATCGCAGCCAAGCGCTTTCGAGAGGACCTCTTCTATCGGCTGAACGTGGTCCCCATCCATGTCCCCCCGCTGCGGGAGCGGATCGAGGACCTGCCTCTGCTCGTCCATCATTTCCTGGACGTCGCCCGTCGCGAGCGGGGCTCCCGGGTCCTGTCCGTCCGCGACGACGCGATGCGCAGGCTCATGGACCACGACTGGCCTGGAAACGTCCGCGAGCTCGAGAACGTGATCGAACGGCTGACCGTCCTGGTCGGCGGGGACGAGATCGGGGTCGAAGACCTGCCGGGTCCCGTCGCGGCCCCGGTGACGCCGATCGCTCGGGCCCCTCGCTTGCCCTCGACCGGACTCGACTTCAATGCGGCCGTGAGCCGCTTCGAGGCCGACCTGATCGAGCAGGCCCTCGAGCAGACCCAGTGGAACAAGAATCGCGCCGCCGGGCTGCTCGGCCTGAACCGCACGACCCTGATCGAGAAGATCAAGAAGCGCCGGATCTCCCGAGACGGGTGAGCGGCTCCGAAGGCGCCTGCGCACCCATCCGTGCGTCGCCGTTCCGATCGGAACCGAGCTGCCGGCCGGCTTCCGGCCGGGTGTCGGCCCCTTGACGCTTCTGCGGATCGCATGCGCCCGCTGCCATCCGAGATGGCACCCGCATCCCGAAAAATCCTGCACATCGCCCACGGGCTTCCCGGGCCCGAATCTTTAGGGATATCAACGGCTTTTCCTTCCGATCCGAGGTGCTTCGCAGACGCTCCCGAAAAACCCGGAGCCGACGCCGGGAATCGGCGCCTCCTTGGCACGTCCCCTGCTTAGTCATGCGCTCGCCAGGCAAGGACTCCGCAAGGGAGAGCCGGAGCCAGCGTCACGAAGCAGCCGCTGCATGAGCACGGGCCGAAGCGAAACAGGCGGGCACATGGCGGAAAAACCGGGGGAACCGATCGAGATGGAGACGCTTCTGCGTGAAGTCAAGGAACAACACGACGAGATCACACCGACGCTAAAGGAGGAGATCGTCCTCGAGCATACGCCCCTGATCCGATACATCGTCAACCGGATCGCCGTGCGCCTCCCCTCTCACATCGACCTCGACGACCTCCATAACACCGGCGTGATCGGCTTGATGGACGCGATCGAGAAGTACGACCACGAGAAGAACTGCAAGTTCAAGACCTATGCGGAGTTCCGCATCAAGGGCGCGATCCTCGACCAGCTCCGCTCGCTCGACTGGGTTCCCCGAAGCGTGAGACAGAAGGGCCGGAAGCTCGAGAAGGCCTACGGCGAGGTCGAGCAGCGCCTCGGCCGATCGGCGAACGAGGAGGAGGTCGCCGACAGCCTCGGCCTCGAGCTCGACAAGTTTCACACGCTGATCAACCAGGTCCGCGGCATCTCGCTCGTGAACCTCGAGGAGATCCGCGGCACGAACTCCGATGGCGATCGCGCCGGCACCTTCGCCGACATCATCGAAGACGTGCAGTCCGAGAACCCCTTCGCCTCGCTCAAGCTGATGGAGACGAAGCACGTCATCTCGGACACGATCGGCTCCCTGCCCGAGAAGGAGCGCCTCGTCATCTCGCTCTACTACTACGAAGATCTCAACATGAAGGAGATCGGGACCATCCTCGGCATCACCGAGAGCCGGGTCTGCCAGATCCACACGAAGGCCGTGATGCGCCTTCGATCCAAGCTCAAGGGCATGGTCGACCGCTGAGAGGCGACGGGGTCGCCATCGCCCCACTCCAGACCCGGACGCCGGGTCTGGAGGTCCACCGGGCCCTTCCGGCCCCTTCGACGGACGGCGCGCAGGAGTCGCGATCGCACCGACGTCGGGCCCCACGGCGGAGGCGGACTCCGTCGCGAGGCGCGCTCGCGGCGAGGCGCGCCCTCCCGGCATCGGGCCGTCGAGCCGGCGGGGGGCCGACGACGCACCCCTGGAAGCGCGTCGATGTCGGCACGCCGCACGCGGCCGGGCCGCTCCCTGCCATCCCGCGTCTCGCCTCACGCACACGCAAAAAAGCATTCAATCGCCCGCCGGGCCGCGACGATAGGACCCCCAGGCGGTACGCTGACGGTGGGACGGGCCCGGCTGGCCCGAATGGGGGACTGATGCCCAAGACTCTTCTGCTGGCCGACGACTCGGTCGTGATCCAAAAGCTCGTCGGGCTTTCGTTCGCCAACGAAGACATCGAG
>CAYXLY010000621.1:0-2451 GCA_964466005.1 uncultured Spirochaetaceae bacterium
CTGCGCGAGCGATTCCGGCAGACCCTCCTGCACGTCCTGCGACGTCCGGCCCTCGGCATCGCCTTCGGGCTCTTCCTCCCCCTCTGTGGCTTCGCCGTCGCGGGCACCCTCTCCCAGCAATTCTTCCCCGCGAACGATCGCGACCAGTTCCAGGTCCAGGTCGACCTGCCGGCGCACTATCCGCTCGAGGCGACCCTCGGCGTCGTCCGCCGGGTGCGCTCGATCGTCGATGCGCGCGAGGCGGTGATCGACAGCCACTGGTTCGTCGGCGAGCAGCCCGCGCGCGTCTACTACAACATGTTCGGGAAGTACGAGATTCCGAGCTTCGCGGGCGGCTTCGTCCGCACGGCCTCGGCCGAGGCCACGGAGCGCCTGCTGCCGGACCTGCAGGAGGAGCTCCGTCGCGCCGTGCCCGAAGGCATGGCCATCGCCCTGCCCCTCGAGCAGGGCCCGCCCTTCGATGCGCCGATCGAGGTCCGGGTCATCGGTCCGGATCTCGACGTGCTGCGTCTGCAGGGAGACGCGCTGCGGCGCATCCTGGCCGAGAGCGAGGGCGTGACCTATACCCGCGCGAAGCTGCTCGGAGGCCGGCCGAAGCTGGTCGTCGCGGCGAGCGAGGACGAGGTCCAGCTGGCCGGGCTGCGGCTCGGTGACGTCGCGGATCAGCTGAGCGCGGCGCTCGACGGAATCGTCGCCGGACGCATCATCGAGGCGACCGAGGACATCCCGATCCGGGTGCGCTGGGCGGACTCCGAGCGCGAGTCCCTCGAGCACATCCTCTCGAGCCGTATCCTCGCCAACGCCGGCCTCATGAGCGCGCGCCCGGGACGCAGCGATCTCGAAGGCATTCCATTACGGGCGCTGGGAGGGATCGAGCTCGAGCCCGACCTCGCCGCGATCACGCGACGCAACGGCGAGCGGGTGAACACGCTGCAGGCCTTCCTCGTTCCCTATCACCTGATCCAGGACTCGCTCGACGACTTCAGCGCCCGGCTCTCCGAGTCCGGATTCGAGCCGCCGCCCGGCTATCGGCTGGAGCTCGGCGGCGACTTCGAGGAGAGACAGGCGGCGGTGTCGAACCTGGCGGCCTTCGCGCTCCCGCTCTTCCTGCTGATGGGCGGGGCGATCGTGCTGACCTTCGACTCGTTCCGCCTGGCTTCGATCATCTTCGCCGTGGCCGCGCTCTCGGTCGGCCTCGCGCTCTTCAGCGTCTGGCTCTTCGGGCATCCGATGGGCTTCATCGTGATCGTGGGCACGATGGGACTGGTCGGCCTCGCGATCAACGATGCGATCGTGATGTTGAACGCATTGCGTCTCGACGAGCGCTCGGCTCGCGGGGAGCCGGAGCCGACGGCCGACGTCGTGCTCGACGCGACCCGCCATATCCTGGCGACGACGCTGACGACCGTCGGGGGCTTCCTGCCGCTGATCCTCTTCGGCGGACGATTCTGGCCGCCGATGGCGACGGCCATCGCGGGAGGCGTGATCGGCGCCTCGATCCTGGCGCTCTACCTCGTCCCGTCGCTCTTCGTCCTCACTCGTCGGGAGAGACGCCCGCGGCTGCTCGCCGTCTCGTCGCCGAGATCGTCGAGCGAAGAAGAGCTCGTCCCGGGATGAGGCCGGCTTCCCGAGCGTGCGCTCAGCGGTAGTACTTGCGCTCGCCGCCGGTGTTGCGCTTGCGCGCGCGACGGTGCTTGGCCTTGAGCCGGGCGCGGTGGCGGCTGCTCCGGTTTCGCTGGACGTGGCCGCGGGTCTTCTTCATCGGGGATCGCCTCGGGAGATCGGGGGGGTTAGGGCCGGACTCGCTTGGAGGCCCGGACCGTTCTGGAGGGGCAGCAGCTTAGAGGAGCAGCCGTAGGCTGTCCATTGCAGCCCCGTGGGGATCAGTGCTCGGGGCGTGGATCGGCCCCGCTGCCCTGGGTGCCGGGCGTCGGCTCGATCGGACCGGGCGGCAAAGGCCGAGCTAAGCTCCGCTCCGCGCGGGGCGACCCCGACCGCTCGTACCCGATCCGCCCGTGGCCTCATGGCCGATGGATGGCCGATGGCCAGGAGGCTTCCGATGACCAGCCCCCTCGAACGGATGATGGACTTCGACCTGACCGAGGATCAGCGCCTCGTCCGGCGGACCGTCCGCGAGTTCGCCGAGGCGGAGATCCTGCCCCACGTCGAGCGCTACGAGCGCGAGGAGCGCTACCCGGTCGAGCTGATCGCGAAGCTTCCCGAGCTCGGCCTGCTCGGCCCCATGATTCCCGAGGAGTATGGCGGCTCCTTCTCGGACGTCGTCTCCTATGGCGTGATCTGCGAGGAGCTGGCCCGGGTCGACTGGGTCGTCGCGTCGGTCGTCTCGGTGGCCAACTCGCTGGTCGCCGGCTCGCTGCTGCGCTTCGGCACGGACGCCCAGCGGCAGCGCTTCCTGCCCGGGATCGCTCGCGGGGAGGTCCTCTGCTCGGC
>CAYXLY010000622.1:0-2447 GCA_964466005.1 uncultured Spirochaetaceae bacterium
TCTGCGTCTTCCCGCCTCGAGGACGCGTCTTGATCTCCCGGACGGATCGGACGGATCGAGCGGGTCGGATCGAGCGATGAGTGGGGGACCGGCCTCCTCGCATCCCGATGTCCTGGTCGTCGGGGGCGGCGTGATCGGGCTGGCGGTGGCGGAGCGGCTCGCGGGCGCGGGCGCCTCCGTGCGATTGCTCGAGGCGGAGGCGACCGGCGCCGGCGCCTCGGGTGCGGCGGCGGGCATGCTGGCTCCGATCAGTGAGGCCCAGGAGGACTCTCCCGGCCTGCGACTGGGACTCGAGAGCCTGGCGGGCTTCGAACCGCTCGCGGAGCGCCTGCGAGAGGAGACGGGGATCGACATCGAGCTCGAGTGGAGCGGCCTTCTCCACGCGGCCTTCGGACCGGACGAGCTCGAGAGCCTGGAGCGAAGGTGCCAGCGGCTGACGTCCCGCCGGCCCGAGGGATCGACGTCCACACCGCCCGATCTCGCTCTCGAGAGGCTCGACGGCGAGGCGCTCCGCGAGGCGGCGCCCGGACTGGATGCCTCGGTCGCGGGCGGGCTCTTCTCGCCTCGGGAGGGCCATGTCCGTCCTCCGCTTCTGGTGCAGGCGCTCGAGGCGTCCGCCCGAGCCCGTGGCGCCCGCATCGATCCAGGCATCCGGGTCGATCGCCTCCGCATCGCCGGCGGGCGCGTCCTCGGTGTCGAGTGTGGATCGACGCGACTCGATGCCGGCGCCGTCGTGCTCTGCGCGGGGGCTCGGACGCCGAGCCTCCTCGAGGCCTCCGCTGCCGGTCTCCGGGGGCAGGCGACGGTTCCCGCGATCGAGCCCGTCCGGGGCCAGATCCTCTCCCTGGGCCCGCCGCTGCCGGCCTGCAGGCGCATCGTCTGGGCCGGTGGCCTCTACCTCGTCCCGAAGCGCGACGGCAGCTGGGTCGTGGGGGCGACCGAGGAGCGCGTCGGCTTCGAGCGACGCGTGACCGCAGGCGGCGTCGCCTGGCTGCTCGAGCGGGCCTCCCGGGTCTTCCCGGCGCTCGTCGAGGCCTCCTTCGGATCGGCCTGGGCGGGCCTGCGTCCGGTGAGTCGCGACGGCCTGCCGTGGATTGGCGCCTGGCCCGAGCACGAGGGGCTCTACGTGGCGGCGGGTCATGGCCGAAACGGCGTGCTCCTGGCGCCTGCGACGGCGAGCCTGATCGCCTCGGCGGTGATCGGTCCACCGCGCGAGGATGCCGAAGCGAAGGCGGTCCGACCCGAGAGCCGGAGGGCGCCGACCGGTCCGGCCTGAAGGCCCCGTCCGGTCGTCCGTCGCCTCCCGTCGCCGTCAGTCGCGGGTCTTCGGAGGCGGATCGTCCGTCCACTCGATGACGTCGCGATGGGGGGCAGCCGACTCGAGGCGACCGGGATGGAGGATCTCGGCCAGGATCTCGGCCGACTCCACGAGGCGCGGTCCCGGACGATTGAAGAAGGCGTTCCCATCTGTGAGGACGACGCGGGGCCCGGGGCGTCGCGCCTGGGGTCCGGACGGAAGGGCCTGGGCGGACAGGCGCTGCCACTCCCGTCGGGTGATCTGCAGGTCGAGGCCGCAGGCCTGGACCACGATCACATCGGGACGAGCCCGCCAGAGATCCTCCCAGGAGACGGGCACGGAGGCGCCACCCGTCCGGCCGAAGAGCGGCTCGCCGCCCGCGATCCGGACGAGCTCCGGGATCCAGTGGCCGGCGATCAGGGGCGGATCGAGCCACTCGACGCAGGCGACCCGGGGACGTCGATCGACGCCGCCGACCGCCTCGCGGACCGCGCTCAGACGCTCCGACAGCGCCGTACGCAGGCGATCCGCCTGCGCGCGCCGGTCGAGGGCGAGGCCGATCGACCCGATGTCACGCCAGACGTCGCCGAGGTCGTGGGGGGCGAGGCGGACGAGGGCCGGACGGGCGCCGAGCCACTGCTCGAGCGCGTCCTGAAGGTCGCGCGGTGAGACGGCGCAGACCGAGCACTGATCCTGGACGAGGAGGTGGGTGGGGGCGAGTGCGCGCAGGCGGTCGAGGTCGAGGTCGTAGATCGCGAGCCCCTCGGCGAGGCGCTCCCGAAGCTCGTCGTGAATGCCCCGGCTCGAGCTCGCGGCGAGCCGGGGGCGCGTCAGGATGGGCCGGTCGAGGGCCTGCGTCGGTGCATCGCAGACGTGGGATCGCCCGACCAGCGCGTCGCCCATCCCGAGGGCGAAGACGGTCTCCGTGGCGCTCGGGACCAGAGAGACGATTCGCGGAGCCGACATCGGGCCAGCATACGGCAGCGCTCCCGAGACCGCCGAGCGTGAACCCTTTTCGCCTGGCTTTCGCTCTGCGTCCGCTGCGCTAGGGTCGCTCCACTCGATGGACGTCCTGTCGTCTTTTCATCCCGCTGTGCGCCGTTGGTTCGAAGGGCGATTCCCGGAAGGCCCCAGTGCGCCCCAGACATCG
>CAYXLY010000623.1:0-2442 GCA_964466005.1 uncultured Spirochaetaceae bacterium
TCTCCTCGGCGTGCTCCGCCGGCCAGCGGCCCCGCCCGATCTCGATCAGGGTTCCCGCCAGATTGCGCACCATATGCCGCAGAAAGCCCTCTCCGAGCGCCTCGATCCAGACCTCGCCCCCGGACTCCCCGCCCACCTCGAGCCGCGAGAGGGTCCGGGTCGTCGTCCGCACGGAGGACCCCGCAGCCCGGAAGGCGGCAAAGTCGTGGCGCCCCTCGAGGAGACGAGCCGCCCTGTCCATCGCCTCGAGATCGAGCGGCTCGCGGACCCAGGACCAGCGATCCGCGCGCAGCGGCGAACGAATCGCCCCGTTCCAGATCCAATAGCGATAGAGCTTGGCCCGGGCCTCTCGCAGAGCGTCCCAGCCCGCCGGCACCTCGTCGATCGCCCGAACGGCGACGTCACGAGGCAGCCGTGCATTGAGGGCCCGAAGCAACGCTGCCGGCTCGATCGCGGTCGCGAGCCGGAAGCTGGCGACCTGGGCCATGGCATGGACGCCCGCATCGGTCCTGCCCGCGCCCCGGATGGAGACGCGGGCGCGTGTGATGGAATCGACCGCCTGAGCCAGCACGGCTTGCACCGTGCGCGCCGGCCGGGGGCCCGACTGCGCCTGCCACCCCTCGAAGGCCTTTCCGTCGTACTCGAGCACGACCCGGAAGGTCCGCTCCGGGGGCGGCGGCTCGCTCACGAGAGGCCGAGGCGTCGCCCCGCCACCCGAAGAGCCTGCTCGGCAGCGAGCCCGAGCGGGTCGAAGCTGATCCAGAGCAGCCAGCCCTGTCCCAGCGGCAGCGAGGGATCCGGCCGCAATCGTCCCACGAGAATCTCGTTCGACCCGGCGCTGTCGCGCAGCGTCGGTCCGGTCGGCTCGGGCCCCTCCTCCTCGACCAGGGCGAGGCCACGCGAGCCCGCTCCTTCCGTCACGACCGTGACGTGGGGGAGCCGCTCGAGAAGCGTCTCCAGCGCCTTCTGCTCGAGCGGCGAATCGAGCTCGATCGAGAGGGCGGCTCCCTCGCCCACGAAGGTCGGGACCTGGACACTCGAGAGAGCCAGGCGAAGCGACTTTCCGAAGAGACGCTCGAGCTCGAGCTCGACCCGCCTCGTGTCGAGCCCTCCGCCGGGGATCACGTCAAAGGCCACGGCCTGACCGGCGGGCCCGCTTCCGGGCGCCTCGGCCTGATTGAAGAGCGCGATCGACTCCTCGGAGAGCGCGACGACGCCCTGCCGTCCCCAGGCCGAGGCGCTGGAGAGCACGGTGGCGACCACACGGCTCACGCCGGCCGCGGCCGTGAGCGCCTCGAGAAGGGGGGCCCAGGCGATCGTCGTGGGGCTGGCGAGGGCGATCAGGGGCGCCCGCTCGAGCTCCGCGCGCTCGCCCTCGAGCTCCGTGGCGCGCACCGGCATCGGGACCTCCGGCCTCTCGACGAGGGCCCCCGTACAATCGATGCAGGGGACCTCGGCCCGCAGCGCCTCTCGAACGACCTCCAGCGCCACCTCCCGCGGCGTGCACACGAAGACCAGATCGCGCCCCTGCAGACGCGGCCACTCGCTGAGGACGTCGAGCGGCTCGCCCCGGAACTCGAGATCGAGGCCCCCCGACTCCGACGAGGCGACGCAGACCAGCTCGCTGATCGGCCAGCCGCCGTCCGCGAGACGGTCGACCACCTCCCGACCCAGATGCCCCGTCGCGCCAAAGACGACGAGCCGACGTGGTTGGACCGGATCCTGGATCATCGGGCCGCCGCGGCGACCTGCTCGAGCGCATCGAGCACCAGGTCGCCCATCTGTCGACAGCCGACCGTCTCCCGACTCTCGCCCGGAAGCAGCAGATCACCCGATCGATGGCCCGCCTCGAGGACGTCGGTGACGGCCTGCCGGATCGCCGCCGCCGCCTCCTGGGCCTGAAAGGTGCTCTCGAGCATCATGGCCACGCTCTGGATCGCCGCGAGCGGATTCGCGAGATCCTTGCCCGCGATGTCGGGCGCCGAGCCGTGCACCGGCTCGAAGAGGCCGAAGCCGCCTTCCGCCAGGCTGGCCGAGGGCAGCATGCCGAGCGATCCCGTGATCATCGCGGCCTCGTCCGAGAGGATGTCGCCGAAGAGGTTCCCGGTCACGATCACGTCGAATCGCTTCGGCTCCTTCACCAGCAGCATCGCGCAGGAGTCGACGAGCTGATGCACCAGCTCCACGTCCGGATAGTCCTGGGCGACCTCCTCCACGACCTCCATCCAGAGCTGGGAGACCTCGAGCACGTTGGCCTTGTGCACGTGCGTCACGTGACGTCGCCGCAGCCGCGCCTGCTCGAAGGCGACCCGCGCGATCCGCGCCACCTCGAACTCGTCGTAGACCATGGCGTTGAGGGCGCGGCGGCTCCCGAGCTCGCCCTCGCGACCGCGTGGCAGCCCGAAGTAGATCCCGCCCGTGAGCTCCCGCACGACGAGCAGA
>CAYXLY010000624.1:0-2412 GCA_964466005.1 uncultured Spirochaetaceae bacterium
CTTCGCATAGCCCGCCTGCAGCAGCTGCTCGGCGTTCTCCTCGACCGAGAGCCCGGCGTCCCAGGAGAAGTCGATCCCCTTCTCCGCGGCGACCTTCTCGAGCCCCGCCTGGTCGCCGGCCCGGGCGACGAGCGCGAGCGCCGAGACGTTGTCGACGCCCGGCACGACGGCGTTGCCGAGGGCTCGAGCGAGCTTCTTGGCCTCGTCCTTCGCGCCGGCGCGCCGGATGACGTCGGAGGAGGGGCCGATGAAATCCACCGAGGAGCGTTCGATCGCCTCGATGAAATCCGCCTCCTCCGCCATGAATCCGTAGCCGGCGAAGATGTGGGTGTAGCCGTGGGTCTCTGCGATCTCGATGATCTCGGCGATGCGCGAGAGCTTCTCGCCCTGGCCGACGCCCATGTAGTCGGGAACCCGATGGACGTTCTTCGGGAACCGGAAATCCCTGAGCTCCGGTGCGAGGCAGCGCGGATAGACGACCGAGTCCTTCTCCGACAGCAGCATCCCGTACTCGCGGATCCCGATGGCGTCGAAGACGTCGAACGCCTCCTTGCGGACGGGGCCGCGGCAGACGACCAGGCATTTGACGTCGCTGACGTCGAAGGAGCGGACCCAGGAGGAGTCGGCATCGACTGCGCGGATGGCTTCGCCGTTTCGATTCAACATGAGGTCACTCGTGCTCCCGCTGCGGACCACCCATCGGTCCCGGCTCGTATTGACGCATCAAGAAGTCGAGGTTTCGCGCGAGGATGCGGCGGCTCTCGCCGGGCATCACGATCCGGCTCACGCTGCCGAGCGAGAGCGCCTCCTTCGGATTCATGAGCTGCTCCTCGTAGCGGGTCGTCAGCAGGGCGAGGGCCTCGTCGCGCTCGCGGTCGGCCTCTTCCTGGCTCGTGCCCCCGGCGAGCGCCTTCGCGTGCCGGGTCGCGATCGCGCGCATCTCGTCCTTGAAGACGAAATCCTTGCCCGCACCGCCCATGACCGCCACCCGAGCCATCGGCATCGCGAAGACGAGGTCCGCCCCCGTGAAGTGGGAGTTGTAGGCCGCGTAGGCCCCTCCGAAGGCGTTCCGGATGATCATCGTCATGCGGGGCGTCCGGACGTCGATGATCGCGTCGAGCAGCTTCCGCCCGGCCTGGATGATGCCGCGGGACTCCTGCTCGGTGCCGGGGAGGAAGCCCGTGGTGTCCTCGATGAAGAGCAGGGGGATGTTGTAGATGTTGCAGAAGCGGATGAATCGGGTCGCCTTGAGCGCGGCGTCGATGTCGATCTGTCCGGAGGCCACCGCCGAGTTGTTGGCGACGAAGCCGGTCACCCAGCCGCCGAGGCGACCGAAAGCGGTGATCATGTTCCGCGCGCGTTGGGGCTGGAGCTCGAAGAACTCTCCGTGATCGCAGATCTGCTGGAGATACAGCGTGATGTCCATCGGGGCGTTCATGCCGGCGGGGGAGTCGAAGGTCCGCCGGAAGAGCCGGTCCTCGTCCTCCGTGTAACGATCGACCGGATCCGAGGTCGGATGGAAGGGCGCGATCGACCGGTTGTCGTCCGGGAGGTAGCCGAGCAGGCGGAGCGCCGTGCGGAGGGAGCCGAGCTCGTCTCCCGTGACGAGATCGCAGACGCCGCTGTGCCCGTGGACCCCGGGGCCTCCGAGCTCGTCTGCGGTGACGTCCTCGCCGAGCACGCTCTTGACGACGCCGGGTCCGGTCAGGCCGATGAAGGTGTCCTCGCACTGGATCATGAAGGAGCCCTGGCGCGGCAGATAGGCGCCGCCCCCGGCGTTGTAGCCGAACATGAGGCTGATCGAGGGCACGAGGCCGCTGATCTTGCGAAGCGCGGTGAAGGCCTCCGAGTAGCCGTCGAGTCCACCGACGCCGGCGGGCACGAAGGCGCCCGCGGAGTCGTTCATGCCGATCAGGGGGATGCCCTTCTCTCCGGCCATGTAGATGAGTCGTGCGAGCTTGGCCCCGTTGGTCGCGTCCATCGAGCCGGCGCGGACCGTGAAGTCGTGGCCGTAGACCGCGACGTCGCGACCGTCGATCGACATGATGCCCGTCACGATCGAGGCACCGTCGAGCTCCGGACCCCAGTTGCGGTAGAGGATCATCGGCTCCTGGTCGGTCAGGACCTTGATCCGCTCCCAGACGGTCATCCGATCCTTCGCGTGCTGCGTGCGCACGCGGGCCGGGCCGCCGCCGATCAGCGGGCGTTCGATCAGGTCCTCTCCGAGCGCGAGGGCGGCGTCGTAGAGGCCGGGCGGCTTGCCATCGACGGCCTTGCGCGGCGTGGCTGTCGTCTCGGCGCGCGCTTGCTCCGGCCGAGTGAACGGATTCGTCAGGGTATACGCGAGTTCTGCCATGGGATGATGCTCGGGACTCGTTCTCGGGCAAACCGGCACGAATGCCCGGCGACCCT
>CAYXLY010000625.1:0-2408 GCA_964466005.1 uncultured Spirochaetaceae bacterium
GCTCCGAGTACCCCGGGGTCCGCTTCCTGATCGCAGGCATGCGCGCCGCTCCGAACCTGGGACCCCGCTATGCGAGCGCCTTCGACGCGGTCTATCCGGCGCTGGCCGCGCGCTGGGACGCCGAGCTCGTGCCCTTCCTGCTCGACGACGTCGCCGCGATCCGGAGCCTGAACCAGGCGGACGGGATCCATCCGACCGCGGAGGGACATGCCCTCATCGCCGAGCGGATCTGGAAGCGGCTCGAGCCGCTGCTGCGCTGAGACGCCTCGCGCGACCTCGCACCGGACCGCGCAGGAGTCCGCCTGGCCCGCCCGGAGCGAGGGCGGGGGCGTCGTTCACGCCGTCTCCCGTCATCGCGACCGCCGAGCCATGCGCCTGCAACGCCATGACCAGGCGGAGCTTGTGCTCCGGGCTCGTGCGGGCGAAGACGTCGACTTCCCGGGCCCTGACTCCCAGGGCGGCATCGTCCAGGCCATCGAGCTCGGCACCCGTCGACACCTCGTCAGGATTCTGCAGGCCGATCTGCCTTCCGATCGCGACGGCCGTACCCTGATGATCCCCGGTGATCATCTTCACGCGGATCCCCGCACCATGGCACTCGGTCACCGCCTCGATCGCTTCTGGACGAGGCGGATCGATCAGACCGACGAGGCCGACCAGGGTCAGCCCTCCCTCGACGTCGGAGAGCTCGAGCACCGTCTTCTCCGGAGAGACGGACCGGAGAGCCAGGGCGAGCACGCGCTGGCGGGGCGTCGTCAGGACCTCGACGCTGGACAGCATGTCGCTGATCCTGCCGATCTCGGTGTCCGCGCCCGTGGCGACCACGACGCCCCGAGCGAAGCCGCTGGTCACCAGCGTGCCGCTATGGGCCATGCAGGCCCTGTCACCGAGCGGCGCGTGGGGCGGGACGGGCTGGACGTCCTTGTCCACCGGAACGGACTCGCCGGTCAGGATCGCTTCCTGGACCTGCAGACCGTGGGCGACGACGAGTCGGAGGTCCGCCGCCACCTTTTCGCCGGCCTCGCGCAGGACGATGTCGCCCGGCACCAGGGACTCGCCTGCGACCCTGCGGCGCTCGCCGTCCCGCACGACGGACGCCTCGAGCGCGAGCATGCTGCGGATGGCGTCCATCGCCTTCTCCGCCTTGCCCTCCTGGATGAAGCCGACCGAGGCATTGACGACGACCACCGCCAGGATCACGAGCGTATCGACGGGATGACCGAGTGCCGCCGTGATCCGCGGAGGCGAGAAGGACGTAGATGAGTACGTTGTGGAAGTGGAGGAGGAATCGGGTCAGAGCGCCGCGACGGGGAGGCTCGGGCAGCCGGTTCGGGCCGACGCTCTCGAGACGCGACGCGCCTCTTCGCCGGAGAGTCCCTGCGCGCTCGAGCTCAGGGCGTCGAGCACGCTCTCTGCCGGAGCGGCGTGCCATCCGTCTTCGACGGCCCTCGTCTCCCCCTCGTCCCCGGCCTCGGCGCTCACCGATCCCCCTCCCGGCGAGGCGTCCGGTCGGACTCCGGCCTCCCCGAGGACGAAGGCCGCTCAGACCGGACGATCTCGTCGATGAAGCGACACCAGGCGTCCGACTCGCGACTCGGAACCTCCGGATCGCCCCGTATTCCGAGCCGGAACTCGACCACCGACCTCCATTCGCGGGATCCCGGGTCCGGGCCATGGCCCCGACCGTCGCCCGTGGACACCCTCTCTTCGATCTTCCGGGCCCAGGCGCTCGAGCACGGCCGGCTCGGCTCCTCCTGCGATGACTCGCTGCGGCCCTCGACGAGATTCTGACAAGCCGTGAGGCCCTGGACCCCCATGAGAGGGACGCTGAGGAGAGAGAGTCGGGAGATCAGGGAGAGCCGTCTCATACGACCCGATCCTAGCTCCCGGACGCTCGCGCATCGCGACCCGATCGCGCTCCGGGCCTCAGGGCGCCGGCTCGACCACGACCTTCCCCGTGACGCGCCTCTCGAGCAGCGCCGACAACGCCTTCGGCGCCTCGTCGAGCGAGAATCGGGCGCTCACATGCGGGTGCAGTCGCCCCGCCGCCGCCAGCGCGTCGAGCTCGCCGACGATCTCGCGAGCGAGCTCCGGCTGTCTGCCCAACATCGCGCCGTAGAATACGCCGATCACCTGACAGCCCTTCAGGAGGGTCAGGTTGAGGGGCAGACGTGGGATTCCCGCCGTGAAGCCGATGACCAGAAAGCGGCCCTCCCAGGCGATCGCGCGCAGCGCAGCCTCGGCGTAGTCGCCGCCCACGCAGTCGTAGACGACGTCGACGCCGCGGCCCTCCGTGAGCTCCTTGGCCCGTTGCTTCAGATCCTCGCGCGAGTAGTCGATCGTCTCGGCGGCGCCCCGATCCCGACAGATGGCGAGCTTCTCCGGGTCGGAGGCGGCGGCGATGACGC
>CAYXLY010000626.1:0-2404 GCA_964466005.1 uncultured Spirochaetaceae bacterium
TGGTCATGGCGGTCGGCGCCGCTCAGCCGGAGGCCTTGATCGTGAAGAGCTCTTCGCGCGGAGCGAACCGCACCTTGGACTGGTTGATGATCTCGAGCGGCACGTCGAACTTCATCGAGTGGTCCGGGCCGATCCCCTCCTCGACGAGGCACTCGGAGACGCCGTTGTCCTCGTCCTTCCAGCCCGCGGCGGCGTTGAAGCGCCACTCGTCCTCGAGGCACTCCCAGCCCTGGTCGGCGATCTCCTCGCGCGAGATCTCGATGCCGTAGAGGATGCCGTAGTACTGACGCATGTCGTCGAGGGTCGGCTGCAGGAACTGACAGAAGCCCGAGGAGTCGCAGACCATGTTCACCAGCTGGACCTCCTGGGAGGCCCGGGCCAGCTCGTCCGGCCCGAGGCCGGGGTTCACGATCAGGCCCGCCGTGTGATCGGCCCCCATCGGTCCGGCCGCGTAGGTCACGCCCGTCGCCTTCAGCGGACGGGGATCCCACGCCGGAATGGCCTGGCCGCGGGCATGCGGCACGCGCGCGTGCTTTCGTTTGCGGCCGGTCTCGACGGCGCCGTCGCCGATCATGCGACCTCGGTCGGTGCCCTCGGCGATCTCCTTCAGGAGCTCGATGGCGGCCGCCGAGTCGCCCCACTCCATGCCGCCCGAGTCCATCAGGATCGCGATGGCGGCGCCGGTCTCGATCGTGTCGAGGCCGACCTCGTCACAGAGCCGATCGAGCTCCGCGACCTCGTCGAAGGTCTTGATCGCGCAGGAGGCTCCGAGGAGCGTCAGGGTCTCGAACTCGAGGGCCGAGGTCTTGTAGTTGCCATCCTTGTCGTGGACGATGTTCGAGCACTTCACGATGCAGCCGGTCATGCAGTTGTGCATACCGCCGCCCCGCTCCTCGAAGCTCTCGACGATGCGCGCGCCGTCGAGGGTCGCGACGTCGGGCGACTGGCCTTCGGTCCGGTTCTTGTAGACGAAGGTGTTGAGCATGTTCGCGACCGGCACGACGGAGGACGTGCCGTGCTGGAACATCTGCGGACCGTCGAGATAGTCCTTCGTGTACTTCTTGTTGAGCTGGTTGAAGGCCTTGGAGTCCGCCGGCTGGCGCGCCTTCGCCTTGCCGGGATCGACCAGCACCCACTTCAGGCCCTTCGATCCCATGACGGCGCCGAGACCGCCGCGGGCGGCGTGTCGGGCCGGCCGACGCTCGGCGTCCTGATCCGTGCAGGCGACCGAGGCCCCCTTCAGACGGAGCTCACCGGCCGGGCCGATCGAGATCACGCTGGCCGTCTTCGCCTCGCCCTCGAGCAGCTTCGCGCAGGCCGGGTAGTTCCAGAGGCCGCGGTACTCGTCGGCGGACACGATCGAGACGTCGCCTTCGTCGATGCGCAGCCCGTAGCGCTTGTCGGGGTCGGCGGGCTGACCCTTCACGACGATCGCGCGGATGCCGAGCTTCATCAGATGCTGTCCCGGATTGCCGCCTGCGTTCGCCTCCTTGATCCCGCCCGTGAGGGGGCTCTTGCCGCCGATGGAGATCCGCCCCGAGGTCGGCGCCGTCGTTCCGGACATCACCCCCGGCGCGATCACCAGCACGTTGTCGGGACCGAGCGGATCGCAGGTCGGGTCGCACTCCTTCGTCAGGATCTTGGCCGAGAGGCCCCGACCGCCGAGCAGCTTCCACTCCTCGGGAAAGGGCTGCCATGAGGTCGTCTGATCCGTCATGTTCACGTAGAGAAGGCGGTCTCCTTCGGGTCCGGGCATGGGTCGCTTTCCTCTTCTCGGGTTCTCGGGCTCGGGGTGCAGGCGGATGCGGCCGTCGGGAAATCCCATACGGAGCAAAAGGGGAGGTTGAGCCAATCGGAGCGGCAGCGCAACGCAGGCCGACGAGGACGCCCCGCCCGGCGGGCTCACCCCCGTCCGCCTGCCGGCTAGCCGCCGGCGATCGCCGCGAGCACCTCGATCTCGTCGTCCTTCGAGACCGCCGTGTCGAGGGCCTCCGGGCCCCGACCGAGCGGCTCGCCGTTCAGGAAGAGCTTCACGAAGCGATGGGGGCCGCCGCTCCGGGCGTCCACGACCAGCTCCCGGAAGCCGGGATGGGCGGCCTCCACCTCGTCGAAGCAGGCGCGCACGGTCTCGGCCGAGACCTCGATGCGAGACTCCCCCTGGGTAGGACCTCGGTACGCCGTCGGGATCAGCACGACCGGCATGGACTCCTCCTTGCTTCCATCTCGCTGTGATGAGCTCGCTGCGATGAGAGCACACGCGGGGACTCGTTCGGCTCTCTCGTAGAAAGCTCGTCGAGCCCTCGGAGACCGCTCGAGACGCGCGGCTCCGGAGCCCCGATCCAGTCTAGCCGCACCGGAGCCGGCTGGGCCCCCTTCGATCCTCGCTACAGCGCGCTCGGTCCCG
>CAYXLY010000627.1:0-2397 GCA_964466005.1 uncultured Spirochaetaceae bacterium
TTCCGACTCGGCGGATCCCCTCCTGCGACGCAGTCGGATCCGGTTGATCTCGCCCCGTCGACCCGGCCTCGCCGGGCGCGGGCCTGGGTTCGGGGGTCGGTGCCCCGCTCCCCCCTTCTCGTTCCGCGGCTCGTTCGGCGTCGTCGTCCCGAGGACGCCTCGACAGGCTCAGACCTCGTCCTCGCTCTCGAGAAACTCGTTCAGGAGCCGGCTGAGCTGGCCGGCGAGCGACTGCTCCCCCTTCTGGCGTGCGCGCAGCCTTGCGGTCGCGGGCTCCGTATGGCTCTCGGCGCCCTCGCCCTGGGCGGCCACGATGGCCGGGTCTCCCGCGATCGGACTGCCGATCTCGGCGGAGCCCTCCCAACGGTACTCGACCCAGCTCGTCCCGCGCTCGACCCGTTGGAGACGCAGACGAGCCTCGATC
This sequence comes from uncultured Spirochaetaceae bacterium, assembly GCA_964466005.1. GTDB lineage: Bacteria > Myxococcota_A > UBA9160 > UBA9160 > UBA4427 > UBA4427. Next base: position 425 of record CAYXLY010000627.1, read on the forward strand.
GGGATGAGGTTGCGGCCGGCCGTGGGACCGACCTGGAAGCCCATGTCGGTGAGGTCCTTGGCGATCCGCTCCCGCAGCTGCGGCAGGGGACCGATGGACTCGCCCGTCCGCGCATCGAATTCCCGAGCATTCACGACGAAGCGGAGATCGTTCATCCGCGACTCGAGGTCCGAGAGCAGCGCTCCGGTCGAGCGGGATCGGGCGGGCAGGCATTGCGTGCCGAGCACCCGGCTTCGTGCCTGCAGGCCGTCGAGCACGACGCCGATCCGGGCCGCCTGTGTCGCGGACCGGATGGCGGCCAACGGGTTCGTGGCCGATCGGGTCTGGGCTCCCAGCGTCTCGAGCCGCGTCACGAGGTCGCGTCCTTCGCTCCGGATCCGAAGACATTCCTTGTTGCGCTCGAGCACCGCGAGAGCCCAGATCTCGCCGCTGCGCGGATCGCGCCAGTGAAGCGGCACCTCTGCGCCCTGCAGCTCGATGTCGGTGCGGATGGTCGTGTCCACCAGCATGCTGCTCTGGCTGGTGGACTCGCCTCCCCGCGTCGCCTCTTCCTCGATCAGCCGGGCCTCGGAGGAGAGCTCGGCCGAGAACACGCGCGAGAGCTCCGACTTGGCGTTGGCCCTCGCCGCATCGAGGCCATCGCCGGTTCCCAGCGCGCTCACGAATCGGGACTTCGGATACTCGGAGGGAAGCTCGCCGTTCACCCAGCCCGGCGTGGACCCCACCGAGGCACAGCCCGCCGCGAGCCAGGCCAGACCGGCTCCGAGAAGCCACAGGAGGCTCCCGCGTCGAAATCCCGACGCCCGCGGAGCCTGCCCTGCGACCGTCGAATGCGAGACTCTCGAACGCATGATCCTCGAATCCATCACTATCGAACCGTCCTCACGATGACGAACTCGCGTCGTCCCGGACCCACCTCGACCTCCGGCACGACCCGGGTCTCCACGACCGTTCCCTGGGCGTCCAGGAACTCCATCTCCAGATCGTGGCTGCCGGCAGGCACGACGATCGAGCACATCCAGATCTCGTCGGGCAGGGTAGACCAGACGCGCTTGTCCGCCTGCTCGGTCGCGAAGCGGGCGAGATTCCCCGTGATCTGGGTCGCCGCGCCCAGCAGGTCTCCGTAGCCCCCGCCCGCCTGCTTGGCGACGGCCTCGGCTCCTTTCTGGAGGGCATACTTGATCGCGGCCCGTGCGATCGCGCGCGTCCGGATGCGGACGATGCGATCCTCGAGGTCCTTCTTCGCGATGGCGCCGATGTCCTCCACCAGCTCGGGAGGACTCGTGTCGAGCGCGCCCCCCACGCGGGGAGCCATGCGCGCGATCGAGTAGGGGCGATCGACGAACTTGGGAAAGGCCACGGAGACGATGTCGACCCCGGCGATCTGCGAGGCCAGGGCCGTCGCGCGATTGATGTCTTCGGACTCCGAGGGATCGGCGAGCGCCTGGAAGGCGGCCACCATCAGCCAGGCCTCGGCGAAGGGAATGGTGAACTTCGTCTGATCCTTGATCGGGGCGAGTCCGTTGTAGTGGAGGAGCACGATCTCTCCGGCGCCTTCCGGAAGGAGCCGAGGCTCGCCGGGAGAGCCCAGGGACTCGAGATCCTCCTGCGCCCAGCCGCCGAGCCGGGAAGCCACCCGCTCCGCGTTGGGCAGCAGGGAGACCGGCGTCGAGACCGAGAAGTGGGTCCCGTAATCGGCGTAGGCGAGCGCGGCCTTCTTGTAGTCGACGAAGGCGGAATCGAGCTCGCCCTGTGTCTCGTAGAGAAGGGCCGAGAGATAGCGCGCGAACGCGTCCTCCTGGTAGACGTTCTCGTTCTTGCTGTCGACCTGGAGCTTTCGGAGATAGTCGCCCACCTGCCGGATCTCGACGAGGGCCGCGTCCCGATCGCCCAACATCCTGTAGTTGAGCGCGGCGAAGAGATGGATCAGCGTGCGCTCGAAGTTCTCGCCCGCGTAATCGAGGGCGTAGTCG
>CAYXLY010000628.1:0-2396 GCA_964466005.1 uncultured Spirochaetaceae bacterium
CGGCTTGCTGGTCGCGAGCCCAGCGCTGGCCCAGCGGCCCTCGCTGCTCGATCTGCAGGCAGCCGTCGACGGACTGGTCTCGCCCGCACCGCCGGCGATCGCCGGCGAGATCCTCTTCACGACCGTCGGTGGGGGCTCTGCAACGGATCTGCGACTCGATCTCGTCGACCTCGCGCTTCCCGTCCAGACGATCGTCGGGTTCGGGTCGTTCAGCCTCGACTTCGATCCCGTGAGGGTCACTCTGCCCCAGAGCGCGAGCGGCGCCCTGCTCTCGGCTCGGCTCGTATCCGGAGCGCCGCAGACGGTGCGCGTGTTCGTGCCGGACGTCGATTCTCCGCGCGATCCCCCGCTCGAGGTCCTGATCCTCCAGAACGCCGTGCTCCAGAAGGTCGAGGACGCGGCGCTCCCGGGTCGGATCGCGGTCGAGCTCAGCTACGAGACCGTGACGCTCGAGTGGGGCAGCACGAGCTGGGGCTGGAATCTGGCGACGAATTCGGCGATCACGGGCTCAGGGTGCAGCGCCAGCGCCAGCAACGAGGCCCATGTCGATCTCGCCGGCAACGCCGCGACCCAGCTCCAGGCAGGCGAGATCGAGTCGACCCAGGGTCTGATCCTGGCGCCGCCCCCCGCACTGCCCGTCCTCTCCTATACCCGCAAGCCGGCCAACGCCTGCGCCCTGCGCGTGACCACCGGCCTCGATCCGATCGACGTGAGCTTCGACCGACTCTGGTCTCAGGACGAGCAGTTCGCCGGTCGCCAATCGGTCGAGACGATCGACTTCGTCGGCGTCCTCCTGCGAAGCTGGACCTTCCGGATCGCGAGTGGCGAGGTCCTGGAAGACATCGAGCTCCCGCAGCTCGACCCGACTACCGGTGTGGTCCGGGGGACGGGAGTGCAGACGCTGCGGGACTTCGACCCGACCACGGGCGCCGAGACGAGCGCCGAGAGCGTCCTCTTCCTCGACGCGCCCTGAAGACCCTCCGGACCCGGATTCGCGGGCTTTCTGCCAGACGACCGATCCCTTGCTAGGCAACCGCTCGGCGGCCGCTAGGCGACCGACCCGGAGGTAGACGTGGCCCGCCGGGATGCGGCGAGTCGCTGGACGAGCATCCCGGCGACCATCGCGGCCACGAAGAGGAAGATCTCGCTCGAGCCCCGCCAGAGGTTGGCCAGCGCGGGCCCGGGACAGAGTCCGACGAGGCCCCAGCCGACGCCGAAGAGACCGGCGCCCAGGATCAGGTCCCGGTCGAGGTCGCTTCGGGTGGGCCACGCGAAGCGCTCGCCGATCCAGGGGCGCGGGGACCTGCGCGCCAGGGCATAACCGGCGGCGGTGACCGTCAGGGCGCCGCCCATCACGAAGGCGAGCGTCGGATCCCAGCGCCCGAAGACGTCGAGGAAGGCGAGCACCTTGGCCGGGTTCGTCATGCCCGACAGGGCCAGCCCGGCACCGAAGACGATTCCAGAGAGTCCCGCGGCAATCGTCTGCATCAGCTCGCTCCGACGAGATGGCGCAGCACGAAGACCGTCAGCGCCCCCGTCGCCATGAAGGTCAGCGTCGCCACGATCGAGCGTCCGGAGCCCCGGGCCATGCCGCAGACGCCGTGGCCGCTCGTACAGCCGTTCCCGAGCTGCGTGCCGACCCCGACCAGCAGACCGCCCGTCCCGAGCAGCGCCGCGTTCGGGCTGATCGCGAAGCCGTGCAGCTCGGGCCGCACGAGCCCGACGAGCGCGGCGCCGAGCGGAAGCCCGATCACGAAGGCGATGCGCCAACCGAGGTCGCCGGCGGCGGCGCGGAGGCTCCCGCCCAGGATCCCGCTCACGCCGGCGATCCGACCGTTGGCCAGCATCAATCCGGCGCTGGCGAGCCCGATCAACAGGCCGCCGGCGAGCCCGGCGAGCGGAGTGAACTCGGTCTCCATCGGGGATCCTCCTCCTTCTCTATCCCTAGTTTCCCTCGTTTCCCTCGTTCCGCGTCTCGCTCGATCCATGCGATGGGTGCGATCCGCAGCGTGCGACGGCCGCGACACGCATGATCCTCACGATCCGAAACAGAGGATACTGATTCCGGAGAGCGGACCCTCCGCGGAGCTCTGGGCTGGATGAAATGGACCGTGGCCCGACGCCTCAGCCGCTCGAGGCCCACCGCTTCGGCGCTCGACGAGCGGAGCCGGGTTCGAGGCCGTGGGCCCCCTCGATGCCGACCTCGACCCCGACCCGCCGATGCTCCAGACTCGTCGGGGATGCCGATCGGGAGGCGGGCCCTCCGTCGAGCCCCATGCCGAAGCTGGTGCCGACGCCTCTTTCCGCCGCCACCCGCGCCCGGCTCGGAACGAATGAAGGAAGAAGGAAGAAAGAAGGAGGATCGTTCGATGGACCCCTTTCCGCATCGCTATGTC
>CAYXLY010000629.1:0-2394 GCA_964466005.1 uncultured Spirochaetaceae bacterium
ATGCTCGAAGAGGCCGATCACCGCGCCCGCCGAGAAGGCCGTACAGAGATTCAGCGCCATCCAGGGCAGACGCTTGCGGATCGAGAGGCTGGCCGCGGTGAAGACGCGATCCTCTTCGGAGAGCCCGGCCAGATTGTAGATGTCCTGTGTCGCCTCCTCGGTGATGACGTCGATCACGTCGTCGACGGTGATCACGCCGAGCATCGTGCCGTCGACGTCGGTGACCGGAATCGCGAGCAGGTCGTAGCGGGCGACCAGCTGCGCGACCTCTTCCTGGTCCGCATCGGGAGGCGTGCTCAACATCTCGCGAATCGCGAGATCGCGGATCGGTGTGTCCGGCTGGGCGGTCACGAGTCGGCGGATCGGGACGATGCCGACCAGGCGCCTCAGCTCGTCGACCACGTACAGATAGAGGATCGACTCGCTGCGATCGATGCCGGCGGCTCGAAGGGAATCGATCGCTTCCTGCGCCGTCATCTTCTCGTCGAGGGCCGAGAAGCTCGTCGTCATCGCCCGACCGGCCGATCGAGGCGGGTAGAGCTCGGCGTGTCGAAGCTCTTCCCTTCGCGTGGGCGGCAGATGCTGCATGACCTCCCGTCGGCGCTCCTCGGGAATCGCGTCGACGAGCTCCAGCATGTCGTCGATCTCGAGCCGGGTGAGGACCTCCGCCATCCTCTGGGGCGTGATGGCGTTCATGATCGTGGGGAGCATCTCGAGCGGCAGCTCGCGAAGCACCGTGGCGGCCCTTCGATGCTTGAAGAGCAGGTCGATGACGATCCGGATCTCGTCCGGGGTGAGGTCGGAGAGAACCGGTCCGAGGTCGGCGGCGTGGATGCGCTCGAGGAGCTTCTCCGCCCGGAGATGGGCGCCGGTCTTGAGGAGGCGGCGGAGGATCCGGGTCGTGACGATCGTCTGGCTCATCCCGTTCTCCTCCCGATCGGCGTGACTCCGAGCAGGCCGTGCGGTCGGAAAATAGCGGCCGGCCTCGCGTCGGTGGGGCAGAGCCCTCCGGACGTCCTCCCCGGCCGTGGCGGGAGCAGAGTGCCGGCGAGAGGCTTCCGAGGGGGCGGAGGCGGCCTCGTCGCGAGGCCGTTGCGCCGAGAACCGGTAGACCGGTCGGCCCCGGGAGGGGATACACCAGAACCGAGCGCAGATCGAGCCCGCCCCGCCGACGCGCGGACGACGTCGAGAGGCGAGGGTGTCCCCTCAAGATTGCCGGTGTTCTGCCGATGGGACAGGGAATCGGAATGGACGGCGTCGCACGAGAGCAGTGAGCGGAGAGGCGTCGGCCTGTGCCCTCGGGAGGATGGGATGACGAGGACCCGGCTGCGGGGACTGGAGATCGGAGGTGTCCAGATGGGCATCGAGCTTCCCGAGAGCTGTCCCTGGCGGTGGCCCGATGCGCCGATCGCCGGGTTTGCCTGTCTCCCGCGCGATCCGGAGGTTCATGTGGGCGTCCGCGTCGGATCCGTGCCCCAGGGCGACCTGGGCGGAGAGCGGTATCGGATCTCTGCCTGGACCTTCGAGGTCTGCCGGCGCGGGGAGGATTGGCTGCTCGGACTCGAGCGGGATGGGCATCGAGAGCAGCTGGCTCATTTCGATCGCGATTTCCGGAGCGGCGAGGTCCTCGTCGCGGCCTCCGACGGCGGGCCGGCCTTTCCGCTGCGCACGCCGCTCGACGAGTGGATCGTGCTGCATCGCACGGTCGCGCGCGGCGGTCTCTGCCTCAGCGCCACCGCGCGGGCGGTGGAGGGGCATGCGAGCCTGCGTCTGGGAGCGGGGGGCCGGGGCGCGCCGGAGGGGCTCGGCTCGAGCCTCGCCTCGATGGTCCGGGGCGCCCGATCGACGATCCTGCTGCGAGAGCAGGCCGGGCGTCTATACGCCTATCGCACGCCGTGGAGCGACTCGGTCGATCCTCGGCTGGCGCGCGTCGCCCCCGTCTCCGACGTGATGCTGATCGAAGACGCGGAGCGACCCTATCGGGAGCGACTCGACCCCGAAGAGGCCGCCGATCTGCTCCTGTCCCATGCCGTCGTCTCGCTGAGCGACGAGGTCCTGCTCGACCGGGTGCTCTGCAACGCCCGGCGACTGGCTGAGCGCGTTCCGGTGCTGCGGGTCGGAGCCTCGATCTCGCGCGCGTCCTCGCTGGACGTCCGCACGCGCTCGATCCTGCAGCCCTCGGGTCCCGCGCCTTCGAGCCTCTGATCGATCAGGAGCCGACCCGCCCGCGCAGCGCCCCCGGATCCGGCTCTCGCCCCCGCGTGGCGAATGAAAAGGACGCTCTGGGGGGGCTTCCCCAGTTGCGCCGAAGAAAATTCCGCCGGAAGATCCATATATCCCCTCGGGAGGAGCGTTTGGCCCGGAGCGCTCCGATCCCGGAGAGCGATGCGCATC
>CAYXLY010000630.1:0-2379 GCA_964466005.1 uncultured Spirochaetaceae bacterium
AGGCGCATCACCGGACGGGCGACGCATGGTGCATCTACCCGATGTACGACTTCGCGCACTGCCTCTCGGACGCGATCGAATGCATCACGCACTCGCTCTGCACCCTGGAGTTCCTGGATCATCGCCCCCTCTACGACTGGATCCTGGATCAGCTCGAGACCCCCAGCCGTCCGCGACAGATCGAGTTCGCGCGCCTGAATCTCAGCCATACCGTGACCAGCAAGCGACAGCTACGCCTCCTCGTGGAGGAGGGCCATGTGGAGGGCTGGGACGATCCGCGCATGCCCACGATCGCGGCGATGCGTCGACGCGGCTATCCCCCGCGCGCGATCCGCGAGTTCTGCGAGGCGGTGGGGGTGGCTCGCCGCGACAACCTGATCGAGCTCGCCAATCTCGAGTTCCACGTCCGACAGGTGCTGAACCGGGAGGCCCCGCGTCGGATGGGTGTCCTGCGGCCGCTCAAGGTCGTGATCGAGAATTATCCGAAGGACGAGGAGGAGCTCCTCGAGGCCGTCAACAATCCAGAGGACCCTGCGGCCGGCACTCGATCCGTTCCCTTCGCTCGGGAGCTCTACATCGAGCGCGAGGATTTCCTGGAGGACCCGCCGAAGAAGTTCTTCCGTCTCGCCCCGGGGCGGGAGGTCCGGCTGCGTTATGCCTACTTCGTGACCTGTACGGAGGTCGTCAAGGACGACGCAGGCGAGGTGGTCGAGCTTCGCTGCACCTACGATCCGGCCACCCGCGGCGGCGACGCACCCGACGGTCGCAAGGTGAAGGGGACGCTGCACTGGGTCTCCGCGCGGCACGCGATCCAGGCCGAGGTCCGTCTCTACGAGACGCTCTTCGTCGACGAGGAGCCGGATCCGCAGGGCGAAGGCGGGCTCGCGGCGAGCCTGAATCCGCGCTCGCTCGAGGTGCTGCCGTCCGCATTCGTCGAGCCGGCGCTCGCGGAGGCCAGCGAAGGCCAATCCTTCCAGCTCGAGCGCCTCGGCTACTTCTGCGTCGACCCGGATTCGACCGGCGACCCGCTCGTCCTGAATCGGACGGCGACGTTGCGGGATACCTGGGCCAAGGTGGCGAGGCGGGGCGGCTGAACGATCGGCGGCGGAGGCCTCGGCGCGGGAGGCTGGAGTCGCCAGGGCCGGGGCGCGCGAGAGGCGGGGCTCGGGAGAGGAGGGGACGATGGCGCGGTACGGCATGACGATTCCGATGACGGGGATCCCGCTCTCCGAGCATCGGGAATGGCTCCGGGAGATGGTCGATCTCGGCTATACCGATCTCTGGTCGTCCGAGGCCGGCGGGCCGGACGGCTTCACGCCCCTGGCTCTCGCCGCCGCCTGGGCTCCCGAGGCTCGGCTGGGGATCGCGATCGTGCCGGCCTTCACGCGGGGGCCGGCGCTGCTCGCGATGAGCGTCGCGGCGCTCGCCGAGGCCGCGCCGGGGCGCTTCGTGATGGGGCTGGGCAGCTCGTCGAACGTGATCGTCGAGCGTTGGAACGGGATCCCCTTCGAGAAGCCCTACGCCCGGGTGCGGGACACGGTGCGCTTCCTGCGCAGGGCCCTGGCGGGGGAGAAGGTCGACGAGGATTACGAGACCTTCTCCGTGAAGGGCTTCCGTCTCCAGATGCCGCCCCCGACGAGCCCGCCGCCGATTCTGGTCGCGGCGCTTCGGCAGGGGATGCTCGGCCTCGCGGGTCGGGTCGGGGATGGCGCGATCCTGAACTGGCTTTCGGCCGGAGACGTGGAGACCGTGGCCCCCTACGTCCATGCGGGAGGCGAGGGCAAGGAGCTCGTCGCGCGGCTCTTCGTCTGTCCGACGGCAGATCGCACCCTCGCCCGGTCGATCGCCCGGCGCGCGATCGCGGCCTATCTGACCGTGCCGGTCTACGCCGCCTTCCACGAGTGGCTGGGCCGGGGCGAGGCGCTCGCGGGGCTCTGGTCGAGCTGGAAGGCGGGGGATCGCAAGGCAGCCGTCGAAGCGATCCCCGACGAGGTGGTCGATTCGCTCGTGATCCACGGCTCGCCCGAGGAGTGCAGGGATCATGTCGCCCGCTATGTCGAGGCGGGCGTCGATACGCCGGTGCTCGCGCTCCTCCACGCGGACGATCTGCGCGAGGCCGTGCGGAGCCTGGCCCCGCGCTGAGAGGGTCGGGGCACCCGCGAGAGCCGGCTGGGCAGGAGACCCACGAAAGAGCGCCGAGGGAATTCGGCTTGACCGCGATCGACGTTCGGCCGATGCGCCTCGCAGCCCCTGGAGCGATCCCGATTCCGATGCCTTCCGGACCGAACCACGCCGAGACGACCGTCCTGCGGGCCTTCGAGCTCCGCACCCGTGGACTTCCCCTGGAGTCGCAGATGGTGGAGTGCGTCGACCTGCTCC
>CAYXLY010000631.1:0-2378 GCA_964466005.1 uncultured Spirochaetaceae bacterium
ATCGACTCGTCGTCCCGTTCTCCGGTCGCATCGCGGCGCGTCAGGTAGTAGCGGGCGGCATTGGTGCTGGCCTCCTGGATCTCGGACCACAGGCCCTGCATGGCGTCGACGAAGGCATCCCGACCGACGTCGACGTATCCATCCCGCTCCCAGCCGGACTGGGCGTGGGCATGCAGCGTCTCGTGCAGTGCATAGGCGCGCTCGAGGCTGAAGGGCACGTCCACCGTCGCCTCGACGCCGAGCCGCTCGGCGGTCGCGTAGACCTCTCCGAGCTGACGAAGCGCACGCGTGTAGACGGCCACCTGACCCTGCAGCGTGTGGGCGTGCCGCAGCGCCCGTTGATAGGCCGCGACCGAGTCGCGGACTGCCGCCTCCGCCGCATCGGAGAAGCCCTCCTCGGCGAGGCGGCGCCGGGCGATCTGGTGGGCACGCTCGGCGCCGACGAGCGCGAGCGTGTAGGTCAGACTGCCTCCGTCGCTCTCCGCCCCGTCGAGGCGCGTGACGACGTGGTCGAGGAGCGCCTTCGAGCTGGCCTCGAGGGGGACCGCGTCGGGGTCGGCCCCGACCCGCTCGTCGGTGAGCACGCGGACGAGGCTCCCGAGCGAATCGATGTCTCCATCGAGCGCGGCGGTCTGCGAGTGGACGAGGATCAGGCGCGCGATGCTCTCATGGAGATGGGGGAGGGCTCGGACGAAGCCGGCATGGCCGTTCTCGGTGAGGGCCAGGGTCTCGTAGGTCTCGAACGGGACCTCGAGCGGCGTCACGACCTCGAGCCAGAGCGTGAGCAGGGCATCCACGAAGGCCTCGGCGTCGCCTCGCGCCAGGGCCTCGTGGGCATGGATCACGTCGTACCAGTAGCGGTTCTCGTGGCGATCGAGCCGGTCCTCGAGTCGACCGATCGTCTGCACGGCCGAGACCAGGCCCTCGGGCGCATCTCCCGCCCGATGCAGGAGCAGCTCGGCGATCGCCTTCCGCCGCGTCTGCACCTCGGAGAGAGGCCTTCCACGGGTCTCGAGCGCCGAGAACGTCTCCGCATGATAGTCGGCCAGGCTTCGACCGACCGCGCGAGTGGTCTGGCCCAGGAGGCTGCGCAGGTCGGGGCCATCCGCCGCCGCGAAGACGTAGGCGTGGTCGAGGTAGTCGTTCCAGGTGGGCTCCGTCCCGGCCGTGGCTGCACCGGGGCTCGCGGTCGTCGCGAGCATCGGCCAGAGGCAGGACACGGCCAGGATCCGGATTCCGGCTCGCATTCGTCGTCCAGGGGTCATCTCGTCGCGGGCTCCTCGATGGATGTCTCGCCGAGGCAGCGCAGGGCGCTCTCGAGCACGTCGCAGGCGTCGCGCTTCCCTCGCGGACTCGACGGGGCATCCGGGTTCGGGCGTGAATACATCAGGAAGGCGTTCAGGTTTCGCGTCTCGACGAAGCGGTATCGACCCGACGGGTGCGAGCACTCCCGGTCGAGGGAGACGACGCGAAGGATCCGCTGCTTGAGCGCGTCCTGTCGGCCAGGCGGATTGCAGTCCGGCAACGCCTCGAGCGGAACCGCCTGCCAGGGCTCCAGGCGACCGGGCGCGCCCTCCGTCGCGTCTCCGCCGGCGATTCCGCGGCGGATCGATGCGGCGAGCTCTCGGCTGCGCGGCGCGGCGGCCACGGCCGGGCGAAGCCGCTCGCGGCCGGTCCCGGGGACGCGCGCCGCGGATCGCAGATCGAGGGAGGCGAGGGGGCTCGGGGCGGGAGCGACGGCCGGGTTCGGGGAGGCCGCTCGAGCGCGTGCGACCAGAGCCCGGGGATCGAGCGCAGATCGAGGCGTTCCGGGTCGGGCTTCGACGGGCCGGTCGAGACCGGCGGAGCGACGGGAGCCGGGCTCGATGTCGGAGAGGGCGTTCGTCTCCACCAGGGACGGGCCTGCGTCGGGTGCCCTCGGTACGAGTCGGCTTGCATCGAAGACGGACCGGGCTCTCGGCTCGGGGGCCGGGGCAGGTCGGGGAGCGGAGCCCGGCTCCGGGGTCGGCCGGGCGGCGGCGCGCGCACTCGGCAGGGATGCGGAAGCTGCGAGAGCTGCGGACGGCGCGGCGGGGCTCGGATCCACGACGGTCCGAGGCGATGGGCCTGGACTCTTCGGCTGGAGCGGGCTCGGGGAGGTCACCGGTTCCGTCCAGAGGTGAACGGTCAGGGAGGCGGCCGTCGGCGTGAGCGGACGGGGACTCGCGAGCGAGGAGCGGGTCGATCGGATCGGCGGCGTGGCCGCGATCCAGGCGCCCAGCAGGACGCAGACCAGGATCGGCAGAGCCACGAGGGGCCGGTCGAAGGCTCCGGGTCGATGGGCGAGGCGGGCGAGCGAGCGCGCTCCGCTCGGGGCTCCGATCGCGAGTCGGGCGGCG
>CAYXLY010000632.1:0-2356 GCA_964466005.1 uncultured Spirochaetaceae bacterium
CCGCCGAGCTCCCGGCTGGTCAGGACGCCGGTCCGAACGAGGAGCCCCGCCCGATGTCAACCGTTCGCGCTCGCGCGCCGATCCCGCTCTCGCGCGAGGCCTGCTGGCAGAGGCTTCGCGACCTGAGCCTCGCCGAGCACTACGTCCCGGGCGTGACCGAGTGCCATCTCACGACCGATCGGCAGACGGGCGTCGGCGCGAGCCGGGTCGTCCGGCATCGGCTCTTCGGCGACATGGACGAAACCGTGGTCCGTTGGGACGAGGGCGAGGGCTTCACGATCCGGCTGCACCAGGGCGATCGGCCCGCCCGCCCCTTCCGCGAGGCCTTCTTTCGCTACGAGCTCCAGCCCGCCGAGCGAGGCTGCCTGATCTGCACCTCGATGACCTGGACGCTGCCCGGTGGACCGATCGGTCGGCTGCTCGACGCGCTCGTGATGAAGGGGGTCATGCACCGCAACGTGCGCGACGTCGCCGTCTCGCTGGCGGAGTTCTACCGAACCGGGGAGAGCGTGAGCGAGGCCGACCTGCCCCGCCTCCGGAGCCACGCGATCTGACTCGCCGCGGCGGCGCGACCGGCCGCGGATCCCGGCCTCGGGGCGCGGCCTCGAGGCCGGCCCCCAGGCCGACCCCCACGCCGGGCGCCAGCTCGGGCACCCGGGCCTGGACTCAGGCCTCGTACTTGTGCATCACGGGCGCGCCCTCGATGAAGGAGCCGAGAGCCTTGCCGACGTCGCCCATGGCGGGAGAGGTCATGTGGGCGTTCAGATCGTCTTCGCTCGCCCACGACTCGACCATCACGTAGCGCGTGTCGTCGTCGACGCTCTTGAAGAGATCGTACATTTCGCAGCCCGAGTCCTCGGCGCGTACGCGCGCCAGGGCCGGCCCCGCAGCGGCCTCGAACTCGGCAGCCTTGCCTTCCTTGATGTTGAGCTGGACGGTGAGACGGATCGACATGGGCACTCCTGTACGAAGGATGAAGAAGATCGCGGGAGACGAAGGACGACCTCCCGCGTGGAGCACGGTAACCCAATCGCCCCGGAAAGGGCGGGATCGATTGCCGTGAATCGACGGTGCGACCGCTTCGGGTCGGGGTATGCTCTCGGGCTCCCCGTCCGAGCCGGCGGGGGTCGCGAGAACGACTTCGGGACGAGCAGACCGAGAGAGCCCGGAGAATGGAGAAATGGAGATCAGAGCGATGACGAAGGGATCGATCCCGTCGGGCGGACTGGAGGGCATGGCCATCCTCGTGACTGGAGGCGGGACGGGGATCGGCATGGCGAGCGCCGCGCGGCTCGCCGCGGACGGCGCAGCGGTCACGATCTGCGGCCGGACCCGCTCCAAGCTCGAGGACGCGGCCGGGAAGATCGAGGCCGCGGTCGGGCACGGCGGGAGCGTCCAGATCGTCACGGGCGACGTGACCGACGAAGCCGACGTCGAGCGGATCGTGGCCAGCGCGACGGAGCCCACCGGCGCTCTCGACGGCTGCATCGCCAACGCGGGCGGCGGCGGCGGGATGGGCCCCTATCACGTCCAGGACACGCAGGAGTTCCTCCGTGTCCTCCACCTGAACGTGCTCGGCACGATGCTGTGCGTGAAGCACACGACGCCCTACATGATCGAGGCAGGGGGTGGCTCCTTCGTCGGCATGTCCTCGATCGCCGGCCACCTCACCCATCTCTACTTCGGCGCCTACACGGTCGGCAAGGCGGGTCTCGAGGAGATGATGAAGAACGCGGCGGACGAGTATGGCGCTCGCGGCGTCCGCTTCAACGCCATCCGGCCGGGCTTCATCGCGACGGAGATCATGGAAGGCGTGCCCCGGGACAGCGAGGTCTACGCCTCCTACATCGAGAACACGCCGATGGGAGACGTCGGCCAGCCCGAGGACGTCGCGCATCTGGCGCGCTTCCTCGTCGGCCCCGAATCCCGCTGGATCACGGGGACGGCGATCAACGTCGACGGAGGCCACTCCCTGCGAAGGGGACCGAATTTCCGACAGTTCGTGGAGCCCGCCTACGGGCCCGACGTCCTGTCGGGGGATCGCCCGGAAGGCTAGGCCGATGCGACCATGGGAAGGCTCGACGGCAAGGTAGCCCTGATCAGCGGTGCTGCGCGCGGGCAGGGGGCAGCGGAGGCGCGGCTCTTCGTCGCCGAGGGCGCGCGCGTGGTGATGGGCGACGTGCTCGACGCCGAATGCGTGGAGGAGGCGCGCCGGCTCGGCGGAGACGCCCGGGGCCTTCATCTCGACGTGACGAGCGAGGCGAGCTGGGCGGCGGCCGTCGCGGCGGCGACGACGACCTTCGGCCGGCTCGACGTCCTCGTGAACAACGCGGGCATCCTGCGCGACAAGTCGTTC
>CAYXLY010000633.1:0-2354 GCA_964466005.1 uncultured Spirochaetaceae bacterium
GTCGTTCCTCCGATCTCCGGCTGCGTCTCGAGCCATCCCTGGAGCGATGCGACCTCCCGGAGCCACTCCGGATCCTCGAAGGCACCCGGGCTCTCGGCGCGCAGCATCACGTAGAACTGATTCGCTCCGCCGAAGAGGCGATCGATCTCGCGATAGGCGCGTCGGATCTCGGTCTCCCGACCGAAGTTCTCGATCACCGGCAGGTTCACCTCGATCCGGGTCGCCGACCCCAACGAGCCCGCGACCGCCAGGCCCGTCACCACGAAGATCGCGTTCGGATGTCGGAGATCGAAGCGCGCCAACGACGCGAGGCGTCGGTCGAGCCAGCCCGTCTCGACCGACGGCGGCCCGGAGTCCCGAGGCCCGGTCGGGACCGGCTCCTCCGGACCCAGAGCGAGGAGCAGGGGCACGAGGGTCAGCGCGGCCAGGAGCGTGGCCGCCGTACTGAGCGCCGCGAAGACCCCGAACCCCCGGATCACCGCGAGGTCGTTCGAGGCGAGCGACAGGAATCCCGCGGCCGTCGTGAGCGCCGTCCAGGTCACGGGAAGCACGACGCGGGCCAGCGCGGCTCGAGCCCGGTCGGACCGCGCCGGCGTCGACCGACCGCCTCGCCGGGGCTGGGCCGTCTGAAAGCTCGACGCCACGTGGGCGGCGTAGGCGAAGCCCAGAGCGAGGACGAGTGGCGGGATCAGGGTCGTCACGATGTTCAGGTCGTGACCGACCCAGCCCATGGCGCCGAGCGTCCACACGAGGCCGAGGGCCACCGACGCGATCGGCATCAGCCCGACCCGCACGCTCCGGAAGAAGAGACAGGAGAGTGCGCTCATCAGGAGCAGAACCGCCGGCACCATCGAGGTCAGCTCCCGGGTCAGCAGGCGTCCGACCGTGGCCTTCACGTGGGGCGTGCCGGCGATGAAGACCTCCATGCCCGCAGCGGCCTCCCGGGCCGCGTCGAGCACGACGAGATCGAGACCTCGTGCGAGGAACTCGTCTTCCGGCAATCGTTCGAAGGTGACCAGGATCGCGGTCGCCCGGCCATCCCGCGACACGAAGCTGCCGGCCCGAAGCGGATCCGACAGGACCTCGTCCCGGATGCGATCCACGTCGGCCTGGCGGGTGGGAGCGGGGTCCAGGAAGCCCGCGATCTCGACGTCTCCGTCGAGGGGCCGGATCCGAAGGGCGTCGGCGAGCCCGTCGACGTGATGCACTCCGTCGAGGCTCTCGATCGCACGGCTGACCCGAACGACGGACGCGAGGCCCTCGGGACTGAAGAGCGTGGGCGAGCGCAGCGCCACGACGACCACGTCGTCGCTGCCGAAGCGATCGAGCAGCTCTTCATGAAAGAGTCGGGACGCATCGTCCGCCGGCAGCATCTCGTTCAGGGAGGGATCGATTCGGAGTCGTGGAGTCCCGGAGAAGGGGTCGACGAGACCCGCCATCGAGAGGAGAGTCAGCAGGACGAGGCTGGCCGCCACGCTGCGGCGATGCTCGAGGATCCAGGCGGCGTAGGCGTCGGCTCGGCGCAAGAGGGACTCAGCGCGACGGATCGGCCGGCCGCGACTGCTGCAGGGCGCGCCTCGTGAACTGATCCGCCGGCAGGTCCGGCTTCACGTCCACCGTCTCGATCCGCACGACGGTTCGCGTCTCCCGCCGCAGATCGTGCATCACGAATTCGTGAGGGAGCCGGCGGTCGCCGACGGATCGGATCTCGTCGCGCGGCGCGACCAGCCGTTTGCGAAGCCGATCCTCTCCCTCATAGAGGTCGATCCGGAGGGGAAGGCAGCTCTGCTGATCGACGTAGGTGAGCACCCTCGAGTACTCCGAATCGTCGTCGTCACCCGGAACGGCCTCCAGCAGCCAGGCCGGCTGCCCTTCGACCTCGGCCAGCCCGACGACCTCGAGGTCCGTCTTCTCCAGGGGCTCGCGCAGACGTTGGAGGTCCTCATAGCTGAAATCGGTCCCGAGCACGGGTCCTCGGAGACGACGGCCATGGATGCGCCGGACGCGATCCAGACTCGGAAGTCGCAGGTAGAGCTCCGGCTGCTCGGACTCGCGATCCACGATCAGCAGGGCCGTCCCCGCCGTCCGGGCCGGCGCCGAGACGCTCAGCAGGACCCGGGCCAGAGCGTCCTCGTCCTTGCGCCAACGCAGCTCCGCCCGGGAGGAGGTCACCTCGCCACTTCGATCGATCGCGTCGACCCGAAAGACGATCACGCCTGCGGACTCCGGCAGGTTGCGAGTCGTACAGGCCTCGATCTCCGCCAGCGTGGCATTCGCGCCGAGCAGCGGGGCGGGGTCCGCGACGGCATCTGCAGGACCGATCGCGCCCATTGAGCCGATTGCGCCGAATGCGC
>CAYXLY010000634.1:0-2354 GCA_964466005.1 uncultured Spirochaetaceae bacterium
GGAGTGCATCCTCGACGCGGGCCTTCTTCTCCTTCATCTCGGACTCGGTGGCCGCACCGACCTTCACGACCGCGACGCCGCCGACGAGCTTCGCGAGCCGCTCCTGGAGCTTCTCGCGATCGTAGTCGGAGGTCGTCTTCTCGACCTGGCTTCGGATCTCCTGGCACCGGCCCTGGATGTCCTTCTTGGCGCCGGCCCCGTCGATGATCGTCGTGTTGTCCTTGTCGATCGAGACGCGCTTGGCCTGGCCGAGGTCCTTGATCGTGACGTTCTCGAGCTTGAGGCCGAGCTCCTCGGAGATGACCTGGCCACCCGTGAGGATCGCCATGTCCTGGAGCATCGCCTTGCGGCGATCCCCGAATCCCGGAGCCTTCACCGCCGCGACGTTGATCGTGCCGCGGATCTTGTTGACCACCAGCGTGGCCAGGGCCTCGCCGTCGACGTCTTCCGACACGATCAGCAGGGGCTTGCCCGCTCGAGCGACCTGCTCGAGAAGGGGCAGGAGGTCCTTCATGTTGCTGATCTTCTTCTCGTGGAGAAGGATCAGCGGCTCCTCGAGCACGGCCTCCATGCTCTCGGGATCGGTCACGAAGTAGGGCGAGAGGTAGCCGCGATCGAACTGCATGCCCTCGACCACGTCGAGCTCCGTCTGGAGGCTCTTGCCCTCCTCGACGGTGATCACGCCTTCCTTGCCCACCTTGTCCATCGCCTCGGCGAGGATCTTGCCGATCGTCGCGTCCGAGTTGGCCGAGATGGTGCCGATCTGGGCGATCTCGTTCGAGTCGCGGGTCGGCTTGGCGATCCGGCCGAGCTCGTCGGTGATCGCTTCGACGGCGCGGTCGATGCCTCGCTTGAGGTCCATCGGGTTCATGCCGGCGGCGACGAGCTTGGAGCCCTCACGGAAGATCGCCTGGGCGAGCACCGTGGCCGTCGTGGTTCCGTCGCCCGCCAGGTCGGAGGTCTTCGAGGCGACTTCCTTCACCATCTGGGCGCCCATGTTCTCGAACTTGTCCTCGAACTCGATCTCCTTGGCGACGGTGACTCCGTCCTTCGTGATCGTCGGCGAGCCGAAGCTCTTGTCGAGGATGACGTTCCGCCCCTTCGGACCGAGTGTCACGCGGACCGCGTTCGCGAGCCCGTCGACACCTGCCAGGATCCGATTGCGGGCTTCCTGTTCGTAGATGACTTCCTTGGCCATGAGTCAGTGCCTCCCTACTCGTAGACCGCGAGGATGTCGTCCTCACGGATGATGATGTGCTCTTCGCCGTCGACGGTCACCTCGGTGCCGGCGTACTTGCTGAAGAGGATCCGATCCCCACGCTTCACGTCGGGCTCGGAGTGCTTGCCGTTCTCGAGGATCTTGCCGGGGCCCACGGCCACGACCTTTCCCTCCTGCGGCTTCTCCTTTGCGGAGTCGGGGATGATGATGCCCCCCGTGGTCTTCTCTTCCTCTTCCACGCGCTTGACGAGGATTCGGTCCTGGAGCGGACGGATCTTCATGAGTCGCCTCTTCTATGGATCGACCCCTGGGGCCGATCTCGGGTTGCTAGCGGAATGGCCTCGCGGCCGGCTTCTCTCGAGAGCCGATCCGGGACCCGGCTCGAGGCCGGGCTCGAATCGAGCTGGAATCGATCGATGAGTCGTTCGGGAATCCCTCGCGACGAGTTGGCACTCGGAGAGTCCGAGTGCCAACGGCGGCCGAAGCTAGGCACTCCCGATCTCCCGTCAAGCGAGGGGGCGAGAAAAAAACGATCCCCGGGTCGCGCCGCTTGACTTTCGCCTCGGTTTCGTCAGGATCCCGGGGCGAAAGAACGTCGAAGAGAGGTCCCCCGTCCATGGCTCTGACCCGGCGACAACGCCAGATCTACGACTACGTCTCCGAGTTCGTCGAGGAGCGGGGCTACTCGCCCAGCCTCGAGGAGATCGCGGCGGCCTTCGGCCTCTCCTCGGTCGCCACGGTGCACAAGCACGTGAAGCATCTCGTGGACAAGGGCTACCTCCGCAAGGCCTGGAATCGCTCGCGCTCCGTCGAGCCGGTGCCGAGACCGGCTCCCGCTCGAGAGCAGAGCGGCCTCGAGGGGCGATCGCTCCCGATTCTCGGCACGGTCGCCGCGGGCAGTCCGATCGAGGCGATCGAGCCTGATGCCGCCAGCGCGGAGACCCTCTCCGTTCCGGCAGACATGGTGCCCGGCCGGGAGGAGCATTACGTCCTGCGCGTTCGAGGCGACTCGATGATCGAGGACCAGATCTGTGACGGGGATCTCGTCGTGATCGAGTCCCGTCGAGAGGCGCGCAACGGCGAGACGGTGATCGCGCTCATCCTGGGCGCCATGACCATCATCACCTTCATCAAC
>CAYXLY010000635.1:0-2346 GCA_964466005.1 uncultured Spirochaetaceae bacterium
CCGGGGCCGCAGCCGAAGACGACCCGATCGATTCGTCGCATGTCAGACCGATAGCATGCGGCGTGCGCTCGAGCCGGCTGACGGACGGGACTTCCGGGCGGACCCGGGGGCGGACCCGGGGGCGGACCCGGAGGAGGCGCCTCGCGGACCCGGCTGGCGAGCCGCCGGGTCACAGGCCGACACGGCTCAGCCGTCGAGCTTGAGGAGGCTCTTGGCGGCCGCCAGCACCTTGTTGGCCTGGATCGGCTTGGTCAGATACTCGTTGGCGCCGAGCGAGATGGCCCGCTCCCGATCCTCTCGGGCTCCCTCGGTCGTGATGACGCAGATCGGCATGCGCGCCAGGCCCTGCTCGCCCCGGATCAGGCTGATCAGCTTCAGACCATCCATCACGGGCATGTTGATGTCCACGAAGGCGAGGTCGAAGTGATCGCTGGTCACCTTTCGCAAGCCGTCCATGCCATCCTGGGCCTCGACGATCTCCACGCTCTTCATGCGCTTCAGGGCGAAGACCAGCAGCTGGCGCATCGTCGGGCTGTCTTCGACGATCAGGATGCGGTGACGGTCCATTTCGAATTCCTCGTCTCGATTTCCGGACGGGCGGCCTCGCCGCCGACCTTCATTTCGTCAGCAGCTCGATGAACCCCTGGATGGTGCTCAGCTTCCGCTCGGATTGCGCGTAGAGTCGCGAGGCGAAGATCGCCGTCGCGGCATGCCCCGCGAGCAGGGTGAAGAGCTCGTGATCGAGCGGCGTGAAGCCTTCCTTCTGCTGGAGGAGCTTGTAGATCACGATGGCGCCGACGGGCTCCTCGCCCACATGAAGCGGGATCGAGACGACGGGCTCACCGCCAGCGCTCGGCCCCCGGCCGATCAGCGAGGGATCTCCCACCTCCACGTCACCCCGCCCGACGCTCCCGCCGACGAAGCCCTCACCGACCCGGAAGGTCGGAAACGCGTGGACCGGCTCCCCCTCGCCCGCGACGGGTCCGAGCGTCTCGCCCTCTCCCTCGCAGAGATAGACCGCGAAGATCTCGGCTCCGATCAGATTGATCACGATCTCGAGGATGACCTTGACCACCTCGCTGGGATCGAGGGTCGAGTGGAGCTGATAGCTGGCGACATAGAGGTTGGCGAGATTGTTGTTCTCCTCCTCGACCTCGAGATAGCGCTCGGCGAATTGCTGATTCTCTCCCGAGACGCTGTGGAGCTGCTCGAGGATGGACCGGTTCTGGCTCTCGAGCTCGTCGATCCGGGCAATCAGCTCCTGTCGCAGCTTCCCCCACTCGTCGTCGCTCTGCGCGGCCTGACTATGGCGCAGCTCGACGCCACCGAGCTCCCGACGCAGTCGCGCATTCTCGTCCAGGAGATGGCGCGTGAACTCGGCGCCGCGCTGGAAGATCGCCAGCACGGCCTCGCCGCAATCCGCAGCCTCTCGCTCGTCCCAATCGCTCATGACGGACCTCGATCGAAGGGCTCGGACACACGCACCTCTCCCGGCTCCTTCCCGATCGCCGCGGGGATCTCGGGGAGGGGAAGGACCCGATCGGCCGCTCCCGCGCCGACCACCTGTCGCGGCATGCCGTAGATCACGGCCGTCTCCTCGGACTCGGCAATGACTCGTCCACCGGCGCGCTTGACTTGACATGCTCCTTCGCGACCGTCGTCTCCCATTCCGGTCAGCACGATGGCCAGCAGGTCCGGTCCGAAATGCTTGGCCGCGCTGCAGAAGAGGCGATCCACGGACGGGATGAAACGATCCCCGTCCGATCCCTCCTCGAGCCGGGTGACGATCCGTCGACCGTCCGTCTCGAACACGAGATGGGCTCCGCCGGGCGAGACGAGCACCGTCCCGGGCTCGACGGCCTCCCCGCCCCGGGCCTCGCGGACCCGGAAGGGCGTGAGCCGATCGAGTCGCTCTGCGAAGCCTCGCGTGAAGCCACCCGGCATGTGCTGAGCCACGAAGAACGCGCAGCGGGGCACCTTCGAGAAGGCCGAGAAGAGCTGGGTCAGGGCGGCCGGACCTCCCGTCGAGGAGCCGATCACGACCGGTGAAGGCGCGGCGGAGGACGCTGCGTCGTCTCGGGTCGTCTCGACGGCGGCCGGACCGGAACGGATCCGCTTCTGCACCTTCTCGATCCGCAGCTCCCGGATCGCGTGCACCTTGCGGATCAGCCCCTCCTCGATCTGCTGGAGATCCGGCGTGGCGAGCTTCGTCGGCTTCGCGATGAAGTCGACCGCGCCGAGATCGAGCGCCTTGAAGACGTCGTCCTCGCCGCGACGACCGCTGATCACCATCACGGGCGTCGGTCGCTTCGCCATGAGCAGCCGCAGGAACGTGAACCCGTCCAT
>CAYXLY010000636.1:0-2343 GCA_964466005.1 uncultured Spirochaetaceae bacterium
CGCCGCGAGCGCCTCTGGCCGCTGGGCCGTTGGGCCGCTGGGCCGTTGGGACATTGGGCCGTTGGGCCGTTGGACCGTTGGGCCGCTGGCGGACGGCGTGTCTGAGAAGAAGAGGCTGCCCGACGCTCGAGGAGAGGGCGGCGTGGGACGAGGCAGCTCGTGAAGGGACGGCTGGCGGCCGCTACGCAGGCCCGGATGACGTCCACGATGGAAGAGGAGGGCCGGGGCGGTGGATCCGACGGCAACGGGATCGGCAGGGCGCAGGGAGGGCCCTCGATCCGGGCCGGGTCAGGCGTCGGACACGATGAGGCCTCTCATGGCGAGACACAGGAGAGTCTTTGCGTGGCGGGCCAGGTCGGGAGACGCACGCGCGTGAGAGGAGACGGAGCGAGCGAGGCAGAGCGAGGCGGGGTCGAGCCTCTTCCCGCCCGTCGAAGAGGGTGGGCGGAGAGGGCCGGCGATCCGCCCGGGCCGGCAGGCCGGCCGACCCGACCAGGCGGCTCTGGCTCCGCGGCGCTCAGGCGCTGCCGAGCTGCTCCAGCACGTTCTCCAGGGACGTCTTCTTCTCGCGCAGCTGCTGCTTGTAGTCGTGGGAATCCGTGTCGTTGATCTCGTAGCGCAGCTCCGAGAGCGTGGATTGCAGGGTCTCGCGCAGGATGGCGATGTCTTCGGCGGAGAGATCGAGCTGGGGCATCTTCTTTCGAGCCTTTCTCATGGGAGGTCGAGTCCGGGATCGATCGCGTGCCGTTCCCGGAGCGGGCGCATACCATACATGATCGGGCGGAGGGGTCTACGAAGAGCTCGGCGGCGGCATCGTCCCCTCGCTCCCCTCGCTCCCCGTCGAGCCCGGGAAGAGCGCGCAGCGGCAGCGAAGGAAGCGATTCGTGCCCGGCTCCGGCTCTTCACAGCCGATGCGCTCGATGAAGCCGAGGACGTCCTCCAACGTGGGCGCGACGAAGTCGAGGGGCTCCCACAGGCTCAGCAGGGTGGCGACGTGTCCGAGGTCGTCGTAGATCCGGAGATCGGCCTGCCCGCCGGCCTGCCGAACGGCCTCCGCCAGGCTGGCGGAGTTGCGCGGCTTCACGGTGTCGTCCTGCATGCCATGGATCAGCAGCGCCGGCCCCTCGCCGCCGTCCACGAAGCGAACCGGCTGACTCTCCTCTCGCGAGCCCGATGGAAAGATCTTCTTCAGGTTCGGAGAGACGAGCGGCAGGAAGTCGTAGGGGCCCGAGAGGCCGATGAAGCCGCAGGGATCCCGGTCCGCGCCCGCCTGGTCGAGAAACCGCTCGTCGTAATGCACCAGTGCCGCGAGATGGGCCCCCGCGGAGTGCCCCATCACGAAGACGCGTTCGGGATCACCCCCGTACTCGGACGCATGCTCGAGGGCCCAGGCCACCGCATCGGCCGCGTCGTGCACGAAGGCCGGAAAATGGACCTCCGGATGGAGCCGGTAATCCGGCAAGACCACGACCAGCCCGCGCTCGGCCAGCTGCGAGGCCACGAAGCGGTAGGACTCCTTGGAGCCCCGCTGCCAGCTGCCGCCGTAGAAGAAGACGATCACCGCTCGTCGTGCGCCGTCTTCCGGCGCCTCGTCCGGGGTGAAGACGTCGAGCGCCTGGCGCTCCGCGTCGCCGTATCGGATGTCCTGCGTCCGAAGCTCGGCCTGCGCGCCCGCCGCCAGGTTGAGGGCTCGCAGCGGACTGCAGCCGACCGCGACGAGCAGGCCGAGGAGGACCCCCCATCTCATCATGAGCCGGAGGCCGGAGCAGCGCCGGCCTCGAGGGCTCGGTCGCTGTGCTGCGCGCGGCCGGGCTGCCCCGACGCGGCCTCTCACTCCGGATCCCCGCCCCCGGTGACGGAGCCCCGATGCGCAGGGGAGCCGCGATGCTCGGACACGAGGCCCTCGAGTGCCTTCAGGTTGCGCCGCCAGACGGGACCGAGCACGAGCTTGCCGATGATCGCGGCGCCCAGTCGGCCGCCGAGCATCCACGGAAGCTCGAGGCTCTCGGTCCAGGTGAAGCGCGACCGCGCGCCGTCCGCCAGGGGCTCGATCACGAAGAGCCCCTCTCCCGTGACCCATCCCGAGTGCCGCACGCCCATCTCGGCGCGGCCGCCCCCGGCGCCCTCGGCGGGGTCGCCGGCCGGGATCCAGCGGGTGATCTCCATGTGATCGGTGAGCGCAATCGGACCGATCTTCGTGTCGCAGGCGAATCTCGTCCCCTCGCCCCGGGTCTGGTCGGTCTCGAAGCGGATCGCGACGGCATCGGCCATCCAGTCGACGTGCCGCTCGATCGGCTCGATCAGGGCCCAGACCTCGGCGGGGCGCGCGTCGAGCTCGGTGGA
>CAYXLY010000637.1:0-2327 GCA_964466005.1 uncultured Spirochaetaceae bacterium
GCGGCTCTGCGCCATCCGAATCCGGGCGTCCGCCGCCTCCAGCGTCAGGAGCTTGACCTGCCTCATCGACTCCAGGCGCTCGACCAGGGCCTCGACGGACGCATCGCTGGCCTCGATGCGGCGGTGCACCGCATCGCGCTCGGTCTCGTAGCGCTGGATGGCTTGCGGATCGTTGTCCGCCAGCTCCACGATCACCGCGTCGCGCTCTACGTGGTCGCCTTCCTGGTAGTGCCACCGGACGACCCGTCCCTTGATCGGAGCCTGGATCTCGAGCTCCCGCTCGTTGGGCGAGTAGGCGATGACGCGGCCGGCTCCGACCGCGCTCTGCTGCCAGGGCGCGAACATCAGGACCACGATCCCGACGAGGGCCACCAGCGCGAGTCCGCGTGCGATGCGCTCCTCTCCGGGCCAGCGGGTCAGCCGCGTGATCTCGAGAGTCGTGCCGTGGGTGCCGATTCCGATCACGATCCGTCTCCTTGGTCTTCCTCGCCTCCTCGATCGTTCTGCAAGCCCTGCTCCGTCCACGGATGGACGCGCGCGCATCGCTCGAGCACCTCCGGACGATCGCTCGCGATCAGCAGCGTCCAAGGCGCCTCCGGACGGGTGAGTGCAGCGAGGAGCGGCTCGAGATGCTCGTTCCCGACCCGGTCGAGGGCATGGTCCACGAGCAGGAGCCGGGGGCCCCGCAGCAGGGCTCGGGCGACGTCCAACGCGATCAGCTGGCTGCGGTCGAGCGGGTCGCCATCGGGATGGATCCAGGTCTCGAGGCCGTCAGGGAGCTCGCTTAGCATCGACCCGAGACCGACCTCCTCGAGCAGGCGTCGGATCTGACCCGCCGTCGCCCGGGCGTCGCCGCTGGTCAGGTTGTCTTCGAGGGTTCCGGAGACCGGCAGACCGCCCCGGACGAGGGCGATCTGATGTCTCCGGGTCCGCGGCGCCAGGGAGGTCACGGGTGCGCCGTCCAGCAGGACGTTTCCGCTCTCCGGCGTCCGGGTGCCGTAGATCACGTCGAAGAGGTCCCGACGCGCCCGGTGAGGCAGGCGTGCGAGTCCGACCCGATCGCCTGAGCCGATCGAGAGGGTGCAGCGGCTCCCCTGGAGCGCGAGATCCTGCAGCTCGACGGCGATGCCCGTCTCGCCCTTCTCGAGCAGCTCGCCCGAGGTCGGTTCGGTCTCCAGGTCCAGCAGCATGCCCAGCTTCTCGACGCTCGCGTTCAGGTCGTAGAACGACTCGACGTGCTTCCCGAACTTGGCGAGCTGGGCCATCACGCCGGTGATGATGAGCTCGGAGGCGACGAGCTGTCCGAGCGAGATCTGACCGTCCCAGACGAGAAAGCCGCCCAGGCCCAGCAGGCTCGCGCTCGAGAGCGCCTGGATCGTCGCGAAGCCGATCGTCTGCCGCAGGACGATGTCGAAGTGATGCGCGCGGCGGGTGAGCCAGTCGACGATACGCCGCTCGGTCTGACGCGTTCCCCAGGCGGCGCCCTCCGGAGAGGCGAAGCGCTGCTGTCGACGGGCGATCGACTCGAGCCAGGCCGCCAGGTCGTACTTCGCATGCGACTCCTCGACGGCGGTCTCCACGCCGCCGCGTCCGAGCCGGAAGAGTACGATGCCGAGCGCGATGACCAGGACGATGTCGAAGATCAGCAGGTAGGGGTGGTAGAAGGCCAGGACCAGCAGGCCCGCGACGGTCGACATCACGATCTCCGTCGCGTTCAGCAGCAGGAAGGAGCTCGACTTCTGCGCGCCGACCACGTCGAAGAAGCGATTGATCCGCTCCGTGAGACCCCACGGTCCCCCGGCCTCGGGCAGGGCGGCGGGCAGGCGTCGGGCGACGTCCCGCGCGACGTCCACGAAGACGCGCCGCTGCAGGAGCTCGACGATGTAGACCTCGAGGACCCGGAGGGCTGCGGCCAGCGAGAGCAGCAGCAGCAGCGCGAGGGAGAGGACGATCAACGGCTGGAGCACCCGGCCGAAGGCCAGCGAGTTGACCAGGGACTGGACCGCCAGCGGAATGGCCAGGGAGATGACGCCGATCAGCGCCGAGTAGGCGACGACGGCGATCAGCGTCTTGCGCTCGCGCCCGAGCCAGCGCTGCAGTCGCTCGGCGGGACGGAGCTTGGGTCCGTCGGCGGGAGAGCGCAGCCCTTCGAGCACCGGAGCGGGGGTCAAGCGCACCCAGGTCACGCCCCGATCCTCTTCGGTCAGGCCGATCGCGTCGGCCAGTCGCTCCGCGCGCATCGGCACGTCCCGGGCCGTCCATCCATCGAAGAGGGTGGCGATCGACTCCTGGCCGCGTTGACCCGTCAGCACGAGCCGGCGCTCCCG
>CAYXLY010000638.1:0-2289 GCA_964466005.1 uncultured Spirochaetaceae bacterium
GAGATTCTCCGGAGTGACTGGAGTTCAGACGTGTGCTCTTCCGATCTCTTCGCGCGGGAGCTGGGCGTTCCGATCGAGAGCACGGAGGGCAGCGGACGGAAGGGTCGGATCCTCGTCGACGATCTGAAGCAGACGGTGCGAGAGCGGTTCGCGCAGGACACGGGAGGCGGCGGGGGGCGCGCGGCGGAGGCCGCGATTCCGCCGATGCCCGCGGTCGACCACGCGGCCTTCGGTCCGGTCCGGGAAGAGAAGCTGAGCCGCATCCAGAAGGTCTCCGGCCCCGCGCTCCATCGGAGCTGGCTGAACGTGCCGCACGTGACGCAGCACGACGAGGCCGATGTGACCGAGCTCGAACGCTTCCGACGAGAGCGCGGTGCCGCCGCGAGCGAGCGGGGGCTGAAGCTCTCTCCGCTGCTCTTCGTCATGAAGGCGGTGGTCTCCGCGCTGCGTGCGCATCCCGCGCTTCGCTCGTCGATCGCGCCGGAGGGAGACCGGCTGATCGTCAAGGAGTATTTTCATCTCGGCATCGCGGTGGACACGGAAGAGGGACTCGTCGTGCCCGTCATCCGCGACGTCGATCGCAAGGGCGTCTTCGAGCTCGCCGAGGAGGTGACCGGGACGGCCGAGCGGGCGCGGAGCCGGAAGCTCTCCCCCGATGATCTCCGCGGCGCCTGCTTCACGATCTCGAGTCTCGGAGGCATCGGGGGCACGGCCTTCACGCCGATCGTCAACGCACCGGAGGTCGCGATCCTCGGGCTCTCGCGCACCCGGATCCAGCCGGTCTGGCGGGGCGCCTCGCCGCTCGATGGGCCCGCGCAGCCCCGGGCAGCCGCGGGCGAGCGGGAGGGGATCGAAGGCTTCGAGCCGCGTCTCGTCCTTCCGCTGTCGCTCTCCTATGACCATCGGGTCGTGGATGGAGCCGAGGCCGTCCGCTTTACGACGGCCCTGGCCCGCATCCTCTCCGACCCGATGCGGCTGCTGCTCTAGAGGCCATCGCGCGTCTCCCGGCCCTGACGGCCGACTCTCTGCAGTCCTTTCTCCGGAGACGGGCTGAGGGCTTCTCCTTTCCTCGCGGGCGACGAGCCCGGCGCGGCGCGCCGACGGGCGGCTCGAGGCGGTTCCCGCCGGATCCTCATCCTCCGCTCCGGCGTGGGCCAAGAGCGCGGGCAACCGCGAAGCAGGGCTCAACGGGACTTCCCCGCATGCCGATCGGGTCTGCATGAAGACCGCTCTCGAGGCGCCCACGGGCGACAGGATGGATGGGTGCGCTCCCAAGCTCGGAGAGCTCTTCGAGCTGCTCGGGGATCGCTTCGACAGGTCCGGCGCCGTGGGGCTGATCCTGATCGGCGCGCCGATGCTGGGAGAGGTCGAGCGGCGCCATGGCCATGCCGCTCGTCTCGAATGTCTCGAGTCGCTCTGGAGCCGGATCTCGGAGAAGGCCCGGGAGCGTCTGCGACCCGAGGACATCGTCTGCCTCTCGGAGCCCGGCTTCGACGAGATCGCCGTGCTGCTCTTCCGGCCCACGGACTCCGCCGCCTTCTACCGCACCGAGCTCCCGGGCTTTCGGCAGGAGATCGCCCGGCTGCTGGAGAAGGAGGGGGGCCAGGTCTTCTACCCCTACCTTCGCGGCCCGCTCGGCCTGCCGGTGGGGACGGCCATCGAGCTCCGCAATCCCCAGCTCGGTACGGCGACGCAGCTCCGCCGCCTCGTCGAGGAGGGAAGGCGCGACTGCCGCCACGAGCTCGAGTCCCTTCACCGGCAGACGCGCCGCGAGCTGCTGGAGACGATCCTGGATCGTCGGATCTACTCGGTCTACGAGCCCATCGTCGAGGTGGAGAGCCGGACGGTCTTCGGCTACGAGGCGTTGGCGCGAGGTCCGCGAGGGACCCGGTTCCACTCGCCGGCGGCCCTCTTCGGGGCAGCCGAGCAGCACGAGCTCGTCTTCGAGCTCGACTGCGTCTGCCGATCGAGCGGACTCTCGGGCGCGGTCGATTTTCCGGCGGGCACGAAGCTCTTCCTCAACATCCGTCCGACGACGATCCACGATCCGAGCTTCCGGGAGGATCGCCTGATCGAGACGCTGGAGCGAAGCCGCCTCTCGCCCACGGACGTGGTCTTCGAGATCTCCGAGCAGGAGTCGATCCGGGCCTTCGGAGCGTTCCGCGAGATGCGCGACTACTACCGAAGCCTGGGGTTCCAGTTCGTGCTCGACGACACGGGGACCGGCTACGCCGGTCTCGAGGAGCTGCTCGAGATCGAGCCAGAGTAGATCAAGATCGATCGGGCGAT
>CAYXLY010000639.1:0-2283 GCA_964466005.1 uncultured Spirochaetaceae bacterium
GGTGGATGCCCGTGGAGGCGCGGACGTGGATCCGCCCCCGGCCGGCCTGGCTCTGGATCTCGTCGGTCCAGACGCCGGTGGCGTTCACGATCTGCCGGCCCCGGATCTCGAGGGGGCGCCCGGTTTCCAGGCAGAGCGCCGAGACTCCCGCGACGCGTGTCCCCGACTCGAGGAAGCCGCGTGCGCGGACGCTGGAGAGGGTCACCGCGCCGTGGACTCGAGCCGTCCGGACGAGGGCCAACGTATGCCGGGCATCGTCGACCCGGCCGTCCCAGTACTGGATTCCCCCGATCAACCGATCCGCGCGCAGCCCCGGAAAGCGCCTCGACATGCCGCGACGGGAGAGATGACGATGTCGCGGGAGCGCGCGGCGACCGGCCAGGGTGTCGTAGAGGAGCGCGCCCGCTCCGATATAGGCTCGTTCCCAGACCCGATGACGAAGGGGAAAGAGGAAGGGGACGGGCCTCACGAGGTGGGGGCAGAGACGTTCGAGCATCAGGGTCTGCTCGCGTAGCGCCTCGCGGACGAGAGCGAAGTCGAGCTGCTCGAGATAGCGGAGACCTCCATGGATCAGCTTGCTCGAACGGCTGGACGTGCCCGAGGCCCAATCGCGCTGCTCGATGAGAGCGACCGAGAGGCCGCGGCTCGCGGCATCGAGCGCCGTGCCCGCGCCGACCACGCCGCCTCCGATCACGACGACGTCGAAGATCTCGCGCGTGACGGCGTCCAGATCCCGATCCCGTTGATCCGGATCGAGTCGAGCGGGGTCCATGC
Organism: uncultured Spirochaetaceae bacterium; assembly: GCA_964466005.1. GTDB lineage: Bacteria > Myxococcota_A > UBA9160 > UBA9160 > UBA4427 > UBA4427. The sequence goes on from CAYXLY010000639.1 coordinate 775, forward strand.
AATCGCCTCCTCGTCCGGAACGTAGCGGCTCGCGCCTCGAGCCCCCCGCCGAGGCGGTATGATCCGGCGCCTGTCGAGTCTCCAGCCGCGAGACGGTGAGTCCCATGCCCGACTGCCCCCAGAGAATTCGCGCCCTGGCGATCGAGCTCGGTCTCGACGAGCCCGAGGGCCTGCTGCGCGCGAGAGGAGCGCGGGCCCTCGGCGTTCCCGAGGAGGCGGTCCGAGGGGTGCGGATCGCCCGACGCGCGCTCGACGCACGCAAGCGGGCGGGCCGTCCGGGCCGGGGGGCGCGGCGCGAGCTCCGCTTCGTGGTTCATGCCGACCTCGATCTCGATGCCGACTTCCGCTCCGAGTCCCTCGATCGCGCGCTGGCCAGCGGCCGCGCGCAGCGGGTGGAGCCTCCGGCCCGCTTCGAGCTGGAGCGGATCGATCCGGCCTGGCGGGGGCGCCGCGTGGTCGTCGTGGGATCGGGCCCGGCTGGCCTCTATGCCGCCTGGACCCTGGCGACGAACGGGGTCGCGGTCGATCTGATCGAGCGCGGTCCCGAGCTCCGCGATCGGGGAAGAGCGGTGGCGCATTTCACGCGCACCCGCGAGCTCGATCCCGAGCGCAACCTCCTCTTCGGCGAGGGCGGGGCCGGGACCTACTCCGATGGGAAGCTCTACACGCGGACGCAGCACGCGCTGGAGGCGCCGATCGTACGGACCCTGGTCGAGGCGGGGGCGCCGCCGGAGATCGCCTTCGACGCGCGGGCCCACGTCGGCACGGACCGGCTGCATCGCATCCTGCCCCGCCTGCGGGACCGGCTCGTCTCGCTGGGCGTGGACTTCCACTTCGAGACCCGCCTCGAGTCGATCGATTGCGTCGAGGAGGCCGGGCGGCGACGGGTCCGGGCGGTCCGGACGTCCCGGGGCGAGATGCCCTGCGAAGGTCTCGTGCTCGCGCTCGGCCACAGCGCGCGGGATACGATCCGCGTCCTGGCGGAGCAGGGTCTCGTCTGCAGCGCGAAGCCCTTCCAGATCGGTCTGCGCATCGAGCATCCGCAGGCGCTGATCGACCGGGGTCGCTACGGACCCGAGGCGGATCTGGAGCGCCTGGGCCATGCCTACTATGGCCTCGTCGCGAAGGCCGACGCGTCCCATGCAGCCGTTCACAGCTTCTGCATGTGCCCCGGCGGCCAGATCGTGGCCGCGGTCGCCCAGCCCGGTCTGCTCTGTACCAACGGCATGAGCAACTCGAGGCATTCCTCGCCGTGGGCCAACTCGGGGCTCGTCGTCACCCTGGGACCCCGGGAGTTCGGCCCCGGCATCTTCGACGGCCACGCCCTTCAAGAGGCGCTCGAGCGCCGCTTCTTCGAGGCGGGCGGCTCGGACTACTCGGCTCCGGCCCAGCGCGTGCCGGATTTCCTGGCGGGGCGGGAGGGGAAGGGAGACCTCGATGGCGCCTCCAGCAGCTACAAGCTCGGCCTGTCGTCGGACGAATACGCATGGTGGTGGCAAGCCGAGCCAC
>CAYXLY010000640.1:0-2282 GCA_964466005.1 uncultured Spirochaetaceae bacterium
TGCGCTGCGTCGTCATCTCGTGCCTGCTCCCCCTGCTGGGCCCACCGCCGCGAGCCCGCTGGCTTCGTCTGTCGTCTTTCGGTCCCTCGGCGGTCGGGTCCCGCGCGATCGGATGAGGATCTGCGTACCGAGCCTCGCTCGGGTCCGCGGTCGGGTCCGGGTCCGGGTCCGGGTCCGAGTCCGAGTCCGAGTCCGAGTGCAAGACGGGTTTGCAGGGGACGTGCCAGCGGGCTGGACCTCGCGTGGCGCTGTCTTCGATCGGAGGGACCTGCCCGATCGAATTCGAGGCAGAAAGTCTCGTCCTGCCGGGACCCGAGACACGAAGGCGCAGGGCACGCTGGAATGGGCCGTTCGAGAGCGATCGGCTGCGGCGAGAGCGGGCCGTGGGTGGCGCGGGTGTTGCAAACCCCGACCCCAGCGGATCGGTCCAGGCTGCCCGGGCCGCCAGTAATGAAGCGTGGACGCATCCTGGGCGAAGCATCGAGAAGCCGCATCGAGAAGCAGAGAAGTGAAGTAAGTAGAGGAGCAGGAGAAGACCGTGATCGAGTACAGCCCGCTCATGCCCGAGGTCCTCGAGGATCCCCTGGCCGTCTATGCGCGCCTTCGTGCCGAGGCGCCCGTCTACTACGTCGAAGAATTCGATTGCTGGGCGCTCTCGCTCTTCGAGGACATCTGGGAGCAGTCGGGGGACTCGAAATCCTACTCGGCCGCGCTGCGCGGCACGACGCCGGCGCATCTGATCACGAAGCAGCTACCGGTCTTCCCGAGCGTCAACATGATGGACCCGCCCGAGCACACCCGAAACCGGGCCCTGATCAGCGGCGCCTTCAAGCCGAAACGGGTCGCGTCCCTGGCGCCCGCCGTGCAGGCCGTCGTGGACAAGCACGCGGACGCGGTCGCGGAGCGGGAGGAGTTCGATCTCGTCGGCGACTACATCGCGAAGATCGCGATGGAGTCCTCGTGCCTGCTGCTGGGACTTCCGATCGAGGACGGGGATCTCCTCTACAGCTTCGTGAGCCGTTTCTTCGATCGCGAGCCCGGGCGACCCGGCATGACCGAGGACGGCCTCTCGGCTGCGGCCGAGCTCAACACCTATCTCGAGGGCATCATCGCGGAGCGTCGGAAGCGGCCGACGGACGGGGACGTGCTGCTCGACGCCTATCTGAACGCGGAGTTCGACGGGAAGCCGATCCCGGACGACGAGATCGCCTCGCAGATGGCGACTCTCGTGATCGGAAGCACGGACAGCTTCCCCAAGATCTTCGCCTCGACGGCTCTCGAGCTCTTCCGGAGCCCCGCACAGCGGGCCGAGCTCGTGCGGGACCCGGCCCTGATCCCGAACGCCTTTCGGGAGGGACTGCGATACGGAATGCCGACCCAGTTCCTGGGGCGCACCGTCGTCGCGCCGGTCGAGCTGAGAGAGCACCGCTTCGAGCCCGGGCAGATCGTGATCTTCCTCTTCCCGTCGGCGAATCGAGACGAGCGCGAGTTCGAGGATCCCGATCGCTTCGACATCCACCGCGTCTCGAGACGGATCCTCACCTTCGGTCACGGGAATCACTCCTGCCTGGGGATCCACATCTCGGCGCTCGAGGGAGAGACCGCCCTGCGGACGCTCCTCGAACGACATCCCGAGTACGTCGTCCGGGAGGAGGGGATCGGAAGGCTCCGAAGCGAGTTCGTCGCGGGGATCACGGCGCTGCCGGTGACGCGGACTTGAGCGGATCCGCGAGCGAGACTGCGGGCGTCGCCGGGGACCCGGATGGATCGGGCTGGCGGCGGGCGCAGGACAACGTGCTCGGAGTGCTGGAGCGCCTCGCCACGCGGGAGCGCGAGGCCCTCCTGGTCGAGCGCTTCTACGAGCGCTTCTTCGACTCGAACCCCGAAGTCGTTCCCCTCTTCGGTCCGCACTCCATCTCGGAGCGCGAGGAGATGATCGCGGAGACCCTTCGATCCCTCCTGGCACTCTGCGAGAACGAGACGGGGGTGCGGGACAGCCTGCGCGCGCTCGGTGCGAGCCATGCGGAGTACGGGGTGACCACGAGCATGTATCCGGCGTTCACGGTCGCCTTCACCGAGACGCTGCGGGAGCTGCTCGGCTGCGATCTCTCCCTCGAGGCCGAGACCCAGGTCGGCTGGATGCTCGACGAGATCGGCCGGATCATGGCGGAGGCGGGCGAGGGGATCGGCTAGACGGCCAGGGGAGCCGTCGATCCTCGTCAGCCCGGCGACCCGACCCCGACCCCGACGAAGAGGTCGCTACTGGGTGCGGCCCGAATTAA
>CAYXLY010000641.1:0-2281 GCA_964466005.1 uncultured Spirochaetaceae bacterium
GCGTGGGTCTCGGTGCTCGCCTTCACGTAGGTGCCGATGCCGCCATTCCAGAGCAGATCGACGGACGCGGTCAGCACCGCCCGCACGAGCTCCGGCCCCGTCACGACGCTCGTCTCGAGACCGAGCCGCTCGCAGGCCTGCGGTGAGAGCTCGATGCGCTTGGCCGAGCGGGGCCAGACGCCGCCTCCCTCGGAGAGGCACTCGGGATCGTAGTCGGCCCAGCTCGAGCGGGGGAGATCGAAGAGCCGCTTCCGCTCCGCCCAGGACCGCTCCGGATCCGGGTCGGGGTCGACGAAGACGTGCCGATGGTCGAAGGCGCCGACGAGCCGCGCGCGGCGCATGAGCAGCAGACCGTTGCCGAAGACGTCGCCGGACATGTCGCCGATGCCGGTCACGCTGTAGGTGTCCTGCTCGGCGTCGATGCCGAGCTCCTTGAAATGATGCTTCACGCACTCCCAGGCGCCCCGCGCCGTGATGGCGTACTTCTTGTGGTCGTAGCCGACCGAGCCGCCCGACGCGAAGGCGTCGCCCAGCCAGAAGCCGCGTTCGAGCGCCAGCGCATTGGCGGCGTCGGAGAGATGGGCGGTCCCCTTGTCGGCGGCGACCACGAGATAGGGATCGTCTCCATCCCGCCGGAAGACCCCCGGCGCCGGCACCACGCGGCCCTCGGCGTCGATGTCGTCGGTGAGGTCGAGCAGCCCCGCGATGAAGACCCGATAGGCCTCGTCGGCGCGCGCCCGGGCCTCCGACTGGGGCAGGTCCGTGTCGCGCAGCACGAAGCCCCCCTTGGCGCCGACCGGCACGATCAGGCCGTTCTTCAGCTGCTGCGTGCGCATCAGACCGAGCACCTCGGTCCGGAAGTCGTCGAGACGGTCGCTCCAACGGATCCCACCCCGGGCGACCGGCCCGCCTCGGATGTGGATGCCCTCCACCCCCGAGCCGTGCACGAAGATCTCGCGATAGGCGTGGGGCGGCTTCAGGCTGGAGATGCGGGAGGGGTCGACCTTGATCGCGATGCGGTGGGCACCGGAGGTCTCCGCATGGAAGTTCGTCCGCAGCGTCGCGCCGATCAGCTCGAGCACCGCCCCGAGCGCGCGGTCCTCGTTCAGGCTGTTGATCCGGTCGCGGTAGCGCTCGAATCGCTCGCGGATCCCGGCCTCGCGAGCGGCCCGCTCGGCCCCGTTCGGCCCGGGTCGCAGCCGCGCCTCGTGGAGCTCCACGAGCAGACGCACCGCCTGGGGATTGCGCAGCAGCACGTCGCGCACGAAGGCGCGGGTCAGCGTCGACTGGATCTGGTTGAAGTACTCGATGTAGGACCGGATCAGCTCGACCTCGCGCCAGTCCAGGCCCGCGACGAGCACGAGCGCGTTCAGTGCGTCGTCGGGCACGACCCGAAGCAGCGCCGCGCGCAAGGCCTCCTCGAGCCTCGGCGCGATCGGGTCGAGGTCCTCCTGGGTCGCCCCCATCGAGAGCACGCGCAGCGCGTGCACGAAGGCGCGCCCCCGATCCTGCGTCGCGAAGGGGGTCTGACGCGCGTCGATCACGCGGATCCCGAAATGGTCGACCAGCGGGAGCAGATCCGAGAGCAGCCACTCCTCCTCGACGTAGATGCGCAGCATCGTCGCCTCGGCGCCGGGCATGCGGCGGTCGACGAAGAGCGAGATCTGGGGGAGATGGTCGACCGAGAGCGCCTCGAGCGCGAAGACGTCGCGGACCGCGTCGGCGGGATGGGTCGCGATGCGCAGCGAGTCGGGGAAGGCCTCGGCATAGCGCGCGGCCAGCCCCCCTCCCACGGCCGCGCCATGCTCGGCGATCAGCGCGTCCGTGAGCTGGTCCTCCCAGCGGATCGCCAGATGCCGCACCTCCACCTCGAGCTCCGAGGCGCTCGGCGGCTCGCCCTCGCGCAGCGTGCAGAAGAAGTGGAGGAGCGCGGTGCCCTCCTCCAGGAACGAGACCCGGTCGTCGATGTAGCCGGTCCTCGCGTCGTCATCGAGGAGCGCTCGCACCTCGCTCCGCAGCTCCTCGCTGTAGCGCTCGCGCGGCAGCAGCACCGCGGCATAGAAGGAGCGTCCCCCGGCATCGGTATGCAGGACCACGCTCGGCTCCTCGGCGCCCTCGGCATCGACGATCTCCCGGATCAGCGCAGCGTTCTCCTCGACCTCGGCGCCGAAGAGGAACTCCATCGGCGCCGAGTCGAAGGCCGTCACCAGCGCCTTGTACCGATGGGAGCCCGGAGCCGCCCCCTCCGCCTCGAGGATCTGGTCGAGTCGTTCCGCGAGCA
>CAYXLY010000642.1:0-2278 GCA_964466005.1 uncultured Spirochaetaceae bacterium
CCTCCGGATGCGCCTCGAGCACCGCGGTCGCCTCGCGGATCGCCTCCTTGTCGCTGCCGCCATGGAGCAGGGAGGTCACGAACAGGACCTTCGCCTCCAGGTCGGCCTCGGGCTGGCTCGCCGCGCGCTCGAGCGGCCACATGGCGACGCTCGCTCGCTGGCTCTGGAGCAGGGCCTGTCCGTAGAGCAGGCTGACCTCGTAGGAGGGCGAGGACTGCGAGGCGAGGGGACGGAGCAGCTCGACGGCCGCCTCCCGGTCTCCGGCCGCCAGACTCGTGCGGGCCTCTTGCAGGAGGGCTGCCTCTGAAGAGCCGGGCAACCCCGACGGTTCGCTCTCCTGGGCCTGCAACGAGCCCTGGGGGACCCCCATCAACATGCCGAGCGCCAGCAGGACGACCGCACCGAATGCTGGAACACGAGGACGGCCGATCGAGCGCGGCCTCGATCTCCAGGACATCGGCGCAGGAGGCTTCGGAGCGGACCCGTCGGAAGACGGACGGACCCCGAGTCGCCCGAACCGCTCTCTCCGACACGACATTCTTCTGGACATTTCGAAGGGCACGCTCATAGAATCGATCCCGGCACTATACAGAGATCCCGCCGCGCATGGCCAGTCGAACACGGGCCGATCGGAGAACGGGAATCGTAGAGATCGGGAATCGAGAGATCGAAGAGAAACGTTCCGGTCCAACTTCGGACTCGGGGACCCGGAACGGTCGACCCGAGGCGAAAGAACGAGCGAGAGCCAACGAGTCACGAGTCACGAGTCACGAGAGGGCCCTGGCAACGAACGGGCCCACGAACATGGAGACCGAACACGATGGATAGTACGAAGTCCGGCATGCGACCGAGCGCCTCAGGCCCGGTCCACTCGAGCGGCCCGATCGCCTGGCGCGTCGGAGCGCTCGCGATCTTCTTAGTCATCGCGACTCTCATCGCGACCCCGGCGTTCGCCCAGAACGTCGTCCAGTACACCGGATCGCTGATGATCGGATTCAGCGACGCCGACAACCCGGACCCGACCAACGACGCCGTGCCGATCTGCGCGGCGACGAACCCCTTCATCAAGCAGACCTTCGGCTCGCTGCCGGTGAACGGATTCGCCGTCCAGCCGGGAGCCGGCGGCCCCGGCAGCCCCTTGACCTTCGGTGGCAACTACTTCGGGCTGCCGGGCGTGAGCTCCGTCAACGCCAACCTCGCAGGCGGCTCCGACATCAAGACCACGGGCACCTGTCAGCTCGCTCTTCCGCCCTTCATCGATCCCCGCCTCCGGTCCCGGACACAGATTGGCGAGGCCCGCTGGCCGGGCATGAAGGGCCCGTTCACGGCGATCGGACAGGCCCCCGGCGCGACCCAGCCCACCTACATGGTGGGCCCGGGGGGCGGCCATGCCAGCCTGCCGGCAGGACAGAACGACATCGCGATCCCCTTCTACGACGGAAACGGCTTCGACCGCATCACCAAGGGGCCCGCGACCTTCGGTGGCGCCATCCCCTATAGCGGGGGCGGCGGCGTCCAGCTGGGCATCAACACGACGACCCTGACGCCCGGCGGCAACCAGCCGTTGGCGACCTTCGGCGTCGCTTCCTACATCAACGGCTTCCTGCCGACGGACCCCCAGCTCTTCGGGACCGACGCCAAGGGAGTCAGCCTGAACCCGTCGGGTGTCGTGCCGGCACCCACGACCGCCTTCCCCAACGGGCTGATCGTCGGTCGCCCGAGCGACCTCCGCCTGCGGACGCCGGGCGGACCGGCCGGCACCTCCGGTGTGACCGCGAGCATCCCCGTGGCGCCCGGGGTGTCCTTTCCGGGCGTCTCGACCTTCCAGTTCAACGGCGCCTTCTTCGAGTGGACGACCGGCATGGTCCGTCATGAGGACAACGTCGGCGACTCGCAGACGATCCGCTCCGCCACGGGCGGAGACGTCGCGGCCACGGGACCGAACGGGACGACTCGCAGCCTCCAGCTGGTGAGCCCCTGGTCGGCGACGATCAAGGCGGTCGGCGCCTTCTCGAGCCCGGCGGGTGGCTTCCAGGGCTCCGTCCCGAATCTCGGGTTCGGCGGTCTCGCGGTCCTCGATCTCGACATCCGCCCCGTGCCCGAGCCGGGCTCGATCGCGATGATCGGCTTCGGCGTGGCGGGACTGCTCGGTCTCCGCGCGGTCCGGCGGCGACAGGACTGATCGGCGCCTCGTCCGGCACGCGTGTGCGACTCCGCCCGCGTGCCGGACCGGCTCGACTCCGGGCCGTCTGCCTGAATCGGGATCTGGATCGAGGTC
>CAYXLY010000643.1:0-2276 GCA_964466005.1 uncultured Spirochaetaceae bacterium
GACACCGGCCACGATCTCGGGGCGGAGGGCGGAGGCCTCCACCAGGGCCGGAAAGACCGTCGCGGGGCGCAGGTTCGCGAAGAGCCCGAGCGCCTTGCGAATGCCCAGGAGTCCCTTCTCGGGACGCACGTCGACGGCCATCGCATCCCAGGCGGGTCCGCCCACGGCCCCGAGCAGGACGGCCCGGCTCTGCTGACAGGCCTCGACGACCTCGTCCCGCAGAGGAGTCCCGTGGGCGTCGATCGAGGCGCCCCCGATCAGCTCCTCGTGGAACTCGAACTCGAGGCCGAAGTGGCCACCCGCCGCTACCAGCACGCGTCGGGCCTGCTCGGTCACCTCGGGGCCGATGCCGTCGCCGGGCAACAATACGATCCGCTCTGCTGCTCTCTTCACCGGATGCTTCCCTCGCCCTTCCTCGTCGTGGCGTCGCCGGCTCTTCGGCTGCCCGCACTCTCGCCGCGCGTCCTTCGCCTGCGCACCGTTCCGGGGCTCGCTCTTCGCCGGCCTCCCCGTCGTGTCGCGCGCCCGTCGCGCGAGGCGCGTCCCGCCCTCAAATCCCGCGCGGCTCGTGGAGGTCGTGCCTGCGCTTGTGCCACTCGAGCTTGTTCAGGGCATGCACGTAGGCCTTCGCGCTCGCCACCATCACGTCCTCGTGCACGCCGTTGCCGATCACGCGCCGTCCCGCCTCCTCGATCGTGACGGAGACCTCTCCCTGTGCGTCGAGGCCTGCCGTGACGGCGTGGACCTGGTACCGGATGAGCTCGCTCGCGGTCTCCGTCAGATCGGTGATCGCGCGGAAGATCGCGTCCACGGGTCCCACCCCGCTCGCCTCGCGCTCCACGGGCTCGCCGTCGATCTCGAGCCGGACCCGGGCCTTCGGCGGCGCATCGCTCCCGCAGGAGAGGACGAGCGAGCGGAAGTCGAAGCGGTCGTCCGCCGTCACCACCGAGTCGGCGACGATCGCCTCGAGGTCCTCGTTGTAGATCACCTTCTTGGCGTCGGCGAGGGTCTTGAACCGCTTGAAGGCGCGCTCGAAGTCCTCGCCCTCGATCTCGAAGCCGAGCTCCGAGAGCCGGTCCCGGAAGGCGTGGCGGCCGGAATGCTTTCCGAGCACGAGCTCGTTCGAGGCGCGACCGATCGACTCCGGCGTCATGATCTCGTAGGTGATCGCCGCCTTGAGGACACCGTCCTGGTGGATCCCGGCCTCGTGGGCGAAGGCGTTGTCCCCGACGATCGCCTTGTTCGGCTGGACCTGGACGCCCGTGATCGACGAGAGCAGGCGGCTGGCCGGATAGATCTCTCGCGTCTGGATCCGGGTATCCCGCCCGTCGAAGGCCTCGCTCCGGGTCTTCAGGGCCATCACGACCTCTTCGAGGGAGGTGTTGCCCGCGCGCTCGCCGATCCCGTTCACCGTACACTCGACCTGCCCCGCCCCGGCGCGCACCGCCGCCAGGCTGTTGGCGACGGCGAGGCCCAGGTCGTTGTGGCAGTGGACCGAGAAGACGACGTCGACCGCGCCCTCGACGTGGGCGCGCAGGTACTCGATCAGGGCACGGTACTCCTCGGGCGTCGTGTAGCCCACCGTATCCGGCACGTTCAGCGTCGAGGCGCCGGCCGCGACCGCCGTCGAGAAGACCTTCACGAGATAGTCCCAGTCGGAGCGGGTCGCGTCCTCGGCCGAGAACTCGACGTCGTCGACGAGCCCCCGCGCCTGACGCACCGCCCGATCGACCTCCTCGAGGACCTGATCGTGGCTCATGCGGAGCTTGTGCTTCAAATGAATGTCGCTGGTCGCGATGAAGGTGTGGATCCGCGGATGCCGGGCGGACTCCACCGCCTGGCCGGCACGCTCCACGTCCATCTGGCCGGTCCGCGCGAGCCCGCAGACCGTCGTGCGTTCGAGCTCCTTCGCGATGGCCCGGACCGACTCGAAGTCCCCGTCGCTCGCGATCGGAAAGCCCGCCTCGATCACGTCGACCCCGAGGCGTTCGAGCTGTCGGGCGATGGCGAGCTTCTCCTGCAGGTTCATGCTGCAGCCCGGCGACTGCTCGCCGTCCCGAAGCGTCGTATCGAAGATCCGGACCCTCTCGTCGGCGGTCTCCCGGCTCGTCCTCTCTTCGCTCATCGCGCCTCCTCGCTTCCTCTGCCCTCGATGGCCTCCCCGCGCGAGCGCGACGAGATCGGCGTCACGTTCGGGTCCTCGCCGCGACCGGAGGCGGAAGCCTCGCTCTCGCTCGATTCGTCTTCCTCTTCCTCGGCCCCGAAGGCGATCGTCT
>CAYXLY010000644.1:0-2264 GCA_964466005.1 uncultured Spirochaetaceae bacterium
TGGAGTTCAGACGTGTGCTCTTCCGATCTAGATCGATGCGACCCTCCCGCTCCGGGGCCTGGGGACGGTTCGGTCGGCCGATCACGACCGAACGGAAGAGTCCGGTCTCCACGAGTCGACGCTCGCTCTCGACGAGGTCGGAGGTCGAGAAGCGGTCTCCCGGCTCGAAGAGGAGCTCTCTCCGCACCACCTCTTCGTCGACGTCTTCCAGTCCCGTGATCTGGATCGAGTCGATGAAGGTTCGCGGCCCGAGGTCCAGGGTCCAGTCCACGCGGGCGACCCCCGCCTCGGGCTCGACCGTCGCCCCGCCTCGGATCTCGGCTCCGGTGAATCCCAGCTCCCCGCTCTCGGCCAGCAGCGCGCCTCGGCGCTCCCGATAGAGCTTCGACCCGAAGGGCTCGCCCGACTCGAAGACGACATGCCGACGCAGCCGTTCGATCTCCGCCGCGCTCGGCTCTTCACCGGCCTCCGTCCGGATCTCCAGGGTCCACGCCTGCAGACGTGCCAGCGGCCCCTCCTCGACCTCGATCACGATCTCGACCTCGTCCGGAGCGAGTCGCCGGATCCGTGCGTCGACCTCGGTCCGGAAGTAGCCGATCTCCCGATAGGCCTCCTCGATCCGATCGAGATCCTCCTCGAGGGTGAACTCGTCGAGCCTGCGCAGGGGACGCCAGAAACGCAGGGCGATCCGGGGCTGGACCGCGGTCACGATCCGCTCTTCGAGCTCGCTCTCGTCGAAGGCCTCGACCCCGCGCCAGAGGATCCGACGCACGATCGGGCCCTTCGGCTCGTCCTCGACGAATCCGTCCTCGGCCTCCCTCCCATCGAGCGGGGCATCGCGCTCCGAGATCCCGGAGCGATCGGGCACGTTCGCCGAGTCGCTCGACGACTCCTGCACGCCCGCGCCCATCCGCTCCTCTGGCACCGCACCCGTCGCTCTCTCTGCCCCTGCGCTCATCGCCACGAAGGAGACGAGGACGAAGAGGGCGATATGGCCGATGTGGGCGGCGAGGGAACGGGAGTGCAGGCGACGGAGGAGATCGGCTCCTCGTCGCCCCTTCCGTCTCCCCGAGCACGAGCCCCGGAAGCACGGGTCGGCAGTAGCAGCGAGCGAGGCAGACCCCATCGGTCGGAGGATAGGGAAGCGCTTCCCGAACGAGGACGCGAGCGAGGAGAGGACGACCGCTCCCCCCTACCCGCCGAGCCCTGCCGAGACGAGACGGAGACCGATCAGTGAGGCCCGCGGCCTCGCTGCCCTCCTCCGCCCACTCCGGCGCGCAAGGCGTCGAAGAGGACCGTCAGCGCGTCTTCGGGCAGCAGCAATCCCTGGCGACGCAGGCGGACCACGCTCCTCCAGACGTCGATGAAGAACGAGCTTCGCCGGGGATAGAGCGCATCCAGGGTCGCCTCGTCGAAGGGGAAGACGGACCCACTGAGCCGACAGGCGAGCCCCCCGATGCCCTGCAGAGCGGGCGGCAGCGTGGGGTCGGCGATGTTCGTCGATTCGTAGGTCGCCGTCGGCGCCTCCATCGACGGAAGCCGCACGCCTCCGGTCACGTTGCCGAGCTCGTCGCGCTGGAGCACGCCCCCCACCTCGTCCATCACGAGCCCGGCCGGAGGCGAGCGGTGCCGGGAGACCTGGTCCTGCATCCGCTCCCAGAGCGCGTTGAAGACGAAGGAGACGAAGACCGGCCCGTCCGCCGTCGTGTTGAGCTCGTTGGCACAGAGGTCTTCCAGCAGGACCGGATCGGGTCCGAAGACGCCTGCGGGCACCAGCTCGACGTCGATGTGGACCGCGTTGTGTGCGCCGCCGGCGACCTCGTAGTAGCGGAAGGTGGGCGTATCGGGCTGGCGCCCGAAGACGTTGAACCCGAGGGTCTCGAAGTCCGTCTGCGTCACGACCTGATAGACGGGCACCGGCAGATCCGTCCGCACCCGTGCGTCCGGCGGCAGCAGGCGGGGCGTGCACTCCGGGAAGGCCGGAGCGCCTTCGGCCCCGCATCGAGGCCCGAAGTTGATGGGGCGCGCGTTGATCCCCGACTGGATGAAGTAGCCGTCGTTCACGCCGTCGAGATGGAAGGCGCTCGCATACGTGATCACCGAGCCCGCCTGCTGGGACTCTCCGACATGGAAGAGCCGATCCACGCGATAGGCACGCGGAACCGGATTGTCGGCATCCCGACTCGTGAGCAGATGGGCGATCTGGCTCATCATCTCGTAGGCGAGCCCGTTCTCGGGAAGCGAGAGCGAAGCGTATCGGGACC
>CAYXLY010000645.1:0-2260 GCA_964466005.1 uncultured Spirochaetaceae bacterium
GATCGCGCCGACGAGCCTCTCCCCCTCGTCCGTGAACCCGACGATCGAGGGCGTCGTGCGGCCTCCCTCCTCGTTCGAGATCACCGTCGGTTGGCCGCCCTCCATGACGGCTACCACGGAGTTGGTCGTGCCCAGGTCGATGCCGATGATCTTGCCCGATTCCGCCATTTTGCCTCTCGCCTCCTGCAGCGCCCCGTTTCCCCCCGACCGGGGCGAAGCGCTCCTGAATCGGCGGGAACCTGTGTCCAGGCCGGCCGCTGTCAATGCTGGCATCCGGATTTTCCGGACGATCGCCGCCTCGGAGTGGTCTCGGTGGGGCCTGGACGCATCCAGCGTCCCCTCCCCCGTCCTTCCCCGCCCCGACCGCTCGCCTCGACCGGCCGGCCGTCCGCGGACCGAGCGGCCCCCGGCGCGCCCGGGCTCCGGAGTCTGGAACCGGCGGGAAAAACCGTCATCCCGCTCCGGAAGCTCGATTCGATCTGGCCCGTGAACCCCGTGAGGAGTCCCGGGGTCCACACATTCGAGCGGAGATCGTCCCGAAACATCCATGGGCTGCTCGTTGGTTCTCCAGTAACCGCTTGAAATTCCGATGGTTTGGTTGGAGACCGCAGACCCTGCGGCTATATTGCGCCGTCCCGCGCGAGGCCCGCCGGAAGGATCCGGACCCCGACGCATCCCCGCGCGATGCCGACGGGAGATCGCGGGAGCGTCCCTGATCGGGAGCCTCAAGCGGCACGGACAACTCCCGGACATCGCGCGGGGTCGCGCGGAGTCACGCGGACGGTCGGAAGATCGGGCGGTCGAGCTCGAGTCGGACGAGGCGCGGCGAGGCCGCGGCCGGGTGGGAAGGAGCGCGAGGCGCGATGGGATCGTGGGCGATCATGGCACTGAACGCCGCCCTGGCCGTCAGCTGCTGCTTCGTCGTAGCCAGGATCGTGACCGAGATCGGCGCCGAGGCGCTCGAGCCCGTCGCCCTCGAAGCGCCGCGCCCCCGCCGCTCTCCCGAGGAGGCCCAGCAGAGCCTGGCGGCGATGCCCGCCCTCATCCTCGAGCGCAACTTCTTCGGCGCCCAGCTGGCCGGGGAGGTCCAGGTCGCCGAGATCGAGATCCAGGAGCCCCTGACCGCGACCAAGCTTCCCCTGCGACTGCTCGGGACGGCGGCCGCGACGGACCTCCGGCGCTCCCGAGCGGCGATCGAGGACGAGAAGACGCGCGATCACATGGTGGTCGGCGTGGGCGATCGTCTCGAGGGACACAGTCGGGTCCGGGTCGAGGCGATCGAGCGCACCCGCGTGATCCTCGACAACGCCGGGCGCCGCGAGGAGCTGGCGCTCCACGAGGGCGAGCCCATCCGGCCCCGGCCGGCCGCCCGCCCGACGCCGCGCCCGAGCCGGCGGGCCGCCAGAGCGAATCGCGTGAACGATCGACTCGAGGCGCTCGCGGGAGACGACGGCCAGGGCCTCTCCCGCCTCCTGTCCCAGGCCCGGATCGTGCCCCACTATGTCGAGGGCGAGATGCTGGGCATGAAGATCGACGCCATCCAGGCGAACAGCCTCTTCGAGCGCGCAGGGCTCGAGAACGGCGACGTCATCGTGGAGGTGAACGGAATCGTGATCGACCGTCCCGAGTCGGCGAGCGCCATCTTCGACGAGCTCGCCTCGGCGGAGGCCATCGACATCGCCGCTCTCCGCGGCGACTCGCCCATCAACATGTCGGCCGACGCGGACGACCTCATGGAGCAGGAATAGAGTGCCTCCCCTGTCGAGCCCGAAAGGCGCCTTCGTGGCCCTCCTCCTGCTTCCAGCCCTGCTGATCGCGCTCGTCGCGACCCGACCCGGGGCGGCCCAGGAGAGCCCGGCCGCCCCGCCCGACCTCTCGCAGGACGAGCTGGTCTCCCTGGACTTCGACGACGTCGAGCTGCCGGTGGTGGTCGACACGATCTCGCGGATGACCGGCCTGAACTTCATCTACGACGACCGCGTGCGGGGTCGCGTCACGATCGTGTCGCCTACCATGGTGACCGTCGATCAGGCCTTCGCGGTCTTCGAGTCCGTCCTCAAGGTGAAGGGCTTCTCGCTCGTCCTCGGGCCCGGCGACACCTACAAGATCATCCCGATCCGCGACGTCAAGGAATCGAGCATCGACACGATCAAGGACGATCGCCCGTCGCGGAACCGGGACCGCTTCGTGACCCGCCTCGTCCCGCTCCGCTACATCGACGCCGAGGACATCACCGAGACGATCAAGCCGCTGATCTCGA
>CAYXLY010000646.1:0-2244 GCA_964466005.1 uncultured Spirochaetaceae bacterium
TGTCGGGCCGCTTCAAGCGGAAGCGCCATCCCACGGTTCCGCTCTTCGAGGATGACGACGACGCCCTCACGGCGAGCCTCGTCGGAGACGGGCCGAGCCACAGGACGCCCGAGGCCACGCCACACGAGCATTACGAGATGACGGAGCGGGCAGCTCATCTGCGACGGACCTTCGAGAACGAGCTCTCCCCCGAGCAGCAACGCCTCTTCGAGCTCCATCATCTCGAGTCGATGCCCATCGCCGAGATCGCCCGGACGCTCTCCAAGTCCGAGGACTCGGTGAAGTCGACCCTCTATCGGACGCGCAAGATCCTCCTCGCCCGTTAGCACCCGGTCGAGCGGGCCTCTTCGACGGCCTGCTAGCATCGGCCCGATGCAACGCTCGGCCGTCCATCTTCCCTATCCGGAGTCGCCCGCCCTCGCCCACCTCGTCGCCTTCACGCCGAGCCGTGCCTGGAGCGGTGCGCGAGCCGATCGCTTCGAGCTCGTCTCCCGCGGCGACCTCGTCTCCGGACGTCTCTATCGTCCGGATCGGTCGGCCTCGTCCGGCGCCGGGCCGAGCGGGTCCGTTCCGCTCCTGCTCATCCAGCATGACGCGCGGGGCTCCGTCGAGTCCCCGGAGCTCGAGTGCGCCGCTCCCTGGGTCCGGGACGGCCTCGCCGTCGCCGCCATCGATCTTCCGCTTCACGGTCGGCGCCGGAGTCCGAAGCTGAGCGAGCGACTCTGCGAGGGCTTCGACCGGGCATCGCGCGGAGACGCCATCGATCCCGAGACGCGGATCCTGATGGAGGAGTTCGCCCGACAGAGCGTCTCGGATCTGGTCCGAACCCTCGATGCCCTCTCGCGTCTTCCGACATCCGTTTCGGGGGCTCCGGACATCGACGTCGAGCGACTCGCGTTCATGGGGTTCGGTCTCGGCGCGGTGGTCGGCGCCTATCTCCTGGCCCATGATCGCCGCCCGCGCGCGGCCGTGCTGGCCAATCCACGTGCGGTCCGCGAGCCCGCGGATCTCGATCCGGCGACCTGGCTGTCCCGCAGCTCGGACGTCGAGATGCTGGTTCTGGCGCCGAGCCCGGACGGGCGCTCTCCGAATCGCGCCTCCCGGATGCTCTTCGAGGCCGCCCCCGAGCCACGCCGACTCGCACTGCATCACTTGGATCGCGCGGACCGTGCGGATCGTGGCCGCCTGCTCCAGCCGGAGATGCTGCGCGAGATCCGTGCGCTGCTCGACTCGACCATCCTCCGCTGAGCGGTCGCCGCCGATCCCGAGGCTCCCGCGGCCACGGCTGCCACCTCCTCCCTGCGTCCTCCGTCCTCCGTCCTCCGTCCTCCGTCAAGGAGCGTCCGGAATCGCAGGTGCTCCGCGCTCGGCTGCCAAGGAGGGCGCGTGTCGCACGACGAGCAGCGTGCCGGCGCTCACCATGACGGGCCAGATCAACAGGTTCAGCCCCGGAACCAGGCAGGCGAGGAAGGCGACGCCTCCGAATCCCAGCATGGTCGGTAGCTGCGCTCGGAGCCAGCGGCGGCGGTCGCGGAAGCCCACCCGACGCCGGTCGAGCGCAAAGCCGCAATAGTCGAGCGGCAGGAAGAGGAGGGTCACGACGGCGAGGGCCGGCCCGGCGACCAGCTGTGCTCCGGGCACCACGAGCCCGGCGAGCGAGATCACCAGCCACAGGCCTGCCAGGAAGAGGAGCCGTTGGAGCTCGGCGCCGAAGCTGCTCAGCGTCTCGCCGGCGATCGAGGCGATCCCCTCTCCGGAGGACACGACGCCCCCCGTCGCCAACCGCTCGACGCGCTGGGAGAGCTGGTCGAGGAACGGAGCCGCCGCCAGGTTCGCCAGCAGCAGCGCGGCGACCATCGCCACTCCGAAGGCGATCACGACCTCGATCCAGCCGATCAGCCAGAGAAGGACCCGGGCGGGTCCCACCCACGCCCAGCTCCACCAGCTCGTGGCCTCGAGTGCAGGGAGCCAGCTGGTGAGCGCCTGGTGGATCCAGTCCAGCTGGACCCAGAAGAGCGCCGAGGCGGCCCCGACCGACACCACCGCGAGCAGCACAGGCAATGAGGCGAGCGGCCAGAGGCCGCGCTCCCGGGCGAGCAGGGTCGCCCCGTCCGCGATCAGCATCACCCCATCTCGAAGCTCACCGACGGATCGGCGAGGCCCGTGCTCCGAGTTCGCCTGCATCCGGCCCTCCTCCCGCGGCCCCCGACTCCCCGGCGCCCCAGCTCCTCGCAGCGAGAGCCC
>CAYXLY010000647.1:0-2233 GCA_964466005.1 uncultured Spirochaetaceae bacterium
GACTCGCGTCCTGCCCGCCCGTCTCGTCGGACGCAAGACGACCGGGGGCGCCGCGGAAGCCCTGCTTCTCGGGCCCGAAGAGCAGCCCGGCGAGGCCGGTTCGGTACGGCCCGGTGCCTACCGCGCCTTGCTGAAGTCGACGGGGCGCGTTCGCGTCGGGCTCGAGCTTCGTTTCGGGTCGGAGGGATCGCCCGAGGCGCTCCCAGCCCGGGTCGCCGCCATCCACGACCGCGGCGAGGTGACACTCCTCTTCGATCCGGCCTGCGATCCCTACTCGATCGGGGTCGCCCCCCTTCCGCCCTATATCCGACGGAGCCCCGGGACGGGGAGCCCGCCGGATGCGACCGGGCTCGATCTCGCGCGCTATCAGACGGTCTATGCGCGCGCGCCCGGAGCGGTCGCCGCTCCGACCGCCGGCCTTCATCTGACCCACGAGCTGCTCGAGATCCTGCGGACTCGCGGCGTCGAGGTCGCCGAGATCGTGCTCCACGTGGGCGCCGGGACCTTCCGGCCCCTCGACGCCGAGGCCCTGGCTCGGGGGCGTCTGCACGCCGAACGCTTCGAGCTCGACGCAGGGACGGCCGAGGCGATTCGGCGGACGCGGGCGCGCGGCGGGCGCGTCGTGGCCGTGGGCACGACGACGACCCGCGTTCTCGAGAGCCAGGCCGACGGTCGGGGAGGCGTCCATCCCGGGGCGGGCGTGACGGAGCTCTTCCTGCGTCCGGAGGGACCGCCCTTCCAGGTCGTCGACGGGATGCTCACCAACTTCCACCTGCCCCGCTCGTCCCTGCTGCTGCTCGTCGCGGCGCTGATCGGACGCGAACCGATGCTCGCCGCCTATCGGCGCGCGATCGACGAAGGCTTCCGGTTCTACTCCTACGGAGATGCGATGTTGATCCTGCCCGACGCCGAGCAGAAGCGTCGTGGCTGAGGGATTCGGCCTCGAGGTGGTCGCCCGTTCGGGACTCGCCCGGCGAGGCCGACTCACGACTCCCCACGGCGTCGTCGACACGCCGGCCTTCATGCCCGTGGCGACCTACGGCGCGGTTCGCGGCATCAGTGCCGCCGAGCTCGCCGAGGCAGGCGCCCAGATCCTGCTCTCCAACACCTATCATCTCCACGAGCGTCCCGGCGAGGAGATCATTCGCGATCTCGGCGGACTCCACGGGTTCACCGGCTGGCGAGGGCCCTGGCTGACCGACAGCGGCGGATTCCAGGTGACCTCGCTCGCCGATCGCGCCCGGCTCGACGAGGAGGGCGTGACCTTCGCGTCCCCCCTCGACGGGCGTCGGCGTCAGCTGACGCCCGAGAACGTGATCCGGATCCAGGAGGCGCTCGGCTCGGACATCGCGATGGTCCTCGATCAATGCATCCCCATCGAGGGCGGCTCCGAGGATCGGACCGATCGACAGAGAATCGAGAGCGCCATGCGACGTACGCTTCGCTGGGCCGAGCGTTCCTTGAAGGCCCGGCGCCACCCGTCCCAGGCCGTCTTCGCCATCGTCCAGGGCGGCGCCTCCGAGTCCCTGCGACGCGCGAGCGCGGAAGCCACGGCCCAGCTCGAGTTCGAGGGCTATGCCCACGGCGGCCTCGGCCTCGGCGAGTCCCGGGCGGAGCGCCGCGCCGCGGTCGGCGTCGCCCACGAGGCGCTTCCGGAGGATCGACCGCGCTACCTGATGGGCCTCGGTCGGCCTCTCGATCTCCTCGACGGCATCGCGGCGGGCGTGGACCTCTTCGATTGCGTGATCCCGACACGCAACGGTCGACACGGCGTCCTGTTCACCTCCGAGGGCGTCTTGAACCTGCGCAACGCCGGCTTCGCGCGCGAGGACGGGCCGCTCGATCCGGATTGTGCGTGTCCCGCCTGCGCCTGCCATGGTCGCGCCTATCTCCGCCATCTGATCCGGAGCGGAGAGGCGCTGGGCGCTCGCCTCACATCCCTCCACAACCTGACCTACTACATGAAGCTTCTGGCGCGAGCCCGCCAGGCCATCGAGGATTCCACCTTCGAGGCCTTTCATCGTGAAATCGAGTCGCTCGCCGAGCGCCGGATCCCGGCCCTCTGAGCCGCAGCGGACCGAGTTTCCTCAAGCAGGACTCGAAGCGCTCCGATGCAGCTCTTCATGCCGAACCGGCAAGCACACGCCGATGGGACGGGTCCCGATGGGGACCGCGAGCCGGATGGGCTCCCCTCGCCCACCCTGTCCGATCCGGTCCGGACCGGAGCGGCCGG
>CAYXLY010000648.1:0-2218 GCA_964466005.1 uncultured Spirochaetaceae bacterium
GCGAGTCGGAGGCGGCATCTAGTGAGGGGCGGGGGGCGGCTGCCGCGGGGGTCGGGGAGGCTGCGGACGCGGTCGAGCTCATCGCGCGCTGTGAGGCCTGCCGTCGGCAGGCGCGGATCGCCTGGTCGGATGCGCGGCCGAGCCCGCAGGAGCGTCGTCTCGATCTCCTCTATGGCCGAAGCTGAGAGGCCGAAGCTGAGAGATGGCCGAAGCCGGAAGAGTCGAAGTCGAGAACGCCGAAGCGGGGCCGAGGCTGCGGAGGCCGAAACGGGGACGGCGGACGTGGCAGGGGGTCGACGTCGGGAAGGCCGAGGTCGCTGGGGCCCCGATGGAGACGACCGGGAGGGATCGGGTCGGCGATCGGGCGGCGGCTCGATGAGCATCCAGCCCAATCGCGTGCTCGCGCGCATCGTCGAGCAGGTCGATCGGAGCGACTGGCCGGAGCTCGCGTCGAGCGCGCCCGCGACGCGGGTCCCCCATGAGGTCGTGCGCGTCTACTGGACCCGGGACCTGCGTCGCCATGCGACCCCGATCCACTTCTGGGTCCACGCGCTGCGCGACGAGCTCACGGCACGCGGTCGCCGCGTCGACCTCGTCGCCGCGGCCGGCCAGGCCCTCTGCCGGAGCCAGCCGCTCTCGGAGTGGCAGAGCGAGCTCGAGTCGATTCTGCCTCCCGAGGTCGAGACAGAGGCCCCGATCCTCCCGATCAGCGCCGCCTTCCCCGTCTCGCCTCGCGCCCCTCATGGCGCTCGGGCCTATCGTATGCTGGAGAGTGCCTGTCGCCGCTCCAGCGTCCTGGAGGATGGGGATCGGCGGATCGCTCATTTCTGGGGACACGGTGTCCAGGCACCGGGGGTCGCGGGAATCTGGCGGAGGCGGTTGATCCGATGAGTCGGCGAGCAGATCGCAGCGCAGTCCGGTCATTGCTGCGTCGTGCGTGGCGGGCGGCCGCCGGCGTCTTCCTGCTCAGCCTCGCGAGCCTCGCGAGCCCGGGCTGCTCGGACCCGGACCGCGCCATCCTCGCCCGACTCGACGAGGCGGAGCAGGCGCGATTCCGGCGCGGACGAGGCGTCGCCCGGCCCTGCTGGACCTGTCACGATCTGGCCGGACGCGTGAAGAAGGTGGGTCCTTCGCTCCAGGGCGTCCATGGTCGCCTCTCGGGCCGCGCCCCCGACTACGCGGCCTCCCAGGCGCTGCGGGCCGCGAGCATCGTCTGGGACGACCGGTCGCTCGCCGCATTCTTGCGAGATCCTTCGGGCTTCGTGCCGGGGACGAGGATGGTGTCGCCCGGCGTGCAGGACCCGGCGGCGCTGGCCGACCTGCTCTTCTATCTGAGACGCGTCACGAAGCCCGGCGCGCGGGACTGATCCAGGCTCGCGTCCCGCTCCGGGATCGTATTCTACACTCGGTCGGAGGCGCATCGGATCGAATCCGGCACGCGCGCTGCACACGCGCGCTGCAGACGGGAGGGGAGGACGGGGTGCGAAACGAGATCCTCGGTCGACGCTACCGGGCCATCCGCGAGGTAATGCCCGGACTCTGCCAGACCCTCGGTCCCGAGGACTGCGCCGCGCAGTCGATGCCCGATGCCAGCCCCGCCAAGTGGCATCTGGCGCATTCGACCTGGTTCTTCGAGACCTTCGTGCTGCGGCGGCTCGATCCGGATCACCGCGTCTTCCATCCCCGCTTCGAGTATCTCTTCAACTCCTACTACAACAGCGTGGGCGCGCAGTATCCGAGGCCCGATCGGGGCCTGCTGACGCGGCCCTCGCTCGAGGAGGTGGCGCGCTACCGATCGCACGTGGACGCCGCCATGACGGCGCTGCTCGAGGATCCGGAGCGACTCGACGACGCGGCGCTCGACGTCGTCGAGCTCGGGCTGAACCACGAGCAGCAGCATCAGGAGCTGGTGCTCACGGACGTGAAGCATCTGCTGGCCCAGAATCCGCTCGCCCCGGCCTATCAAGAGGTCAAGGCCACCGGCGAGGCCCCCGCCCGTGCCCTGGAGTTCCGGGGCTACGAAGGCGGGCTGATCGAGATCGGACACGAGGGCCCCGACTTCGCCTTCGACAACGAGTCGCCTCGACATCGGGTCTACGTCGAGCCCTTCGAGCTCGCGTCGCGTCCGATCCACAATCGCGAGTTCCTCGCCTTCATCGAGGACGACGGCTATCGGCGACCGGAGCTCTGGCTCTCGGAGGGCTTCGCCCGCGTCCAG
>CAYXLY010000649.1:0-2217 GCA_964466005.1 uncultured Spirochaetaceae bacterium
AGATCGGGTCGAAGACGCGTGCATCGCGACCGAGGGGTTTATGAGACGGCCTCTAGTGTACTGTGCCGGAAGTTCGCCTGCATTCGATCGCATCTGCGGGCCGCTCGCTGCGTTGCGCTCGGTCGCCGTGGCGACGGAGCGGTCGTCCCGCCAAGGAGCCCAGCATGTCCGAGTACGAGAACATCCGCCTCGAGATCGAGGGTCCCGTCGCCACGCTGACTCTCGCCCGCCCGAAGAAGCGAAACGCCTTCGACGTCCCCACGCTGCGAGAATGTCTCGATGCGATCGAGCGGATCCACGCCGAGGACGCCGTGCGGGTCGCCCTGCTCGCCGGCGAGGGCAAGGGCTTCAGCGCCGGCGCAGACCTGAGCGCTCCGCCGGCCCGCCACCGCTCGGTCTCCGACAACCTGAACCACGACTATCGGCCGGTCCTGATGGCGATCACGCATGGCCCGAAGCCCTGGATCAGCGCCGTCCAGGGGGCGGCCGCCGGCATCGGCAGCGCCTTCGCCATGAACTGCGATCTCACCGTGATGGCCGACGACGCCTACCTCTACCAGGCCTTCGGCGCGATCGGCCTGATCCCCGACGGCGGAGCGACCTGGCATCTCGCCCGCACGATCGGCAAGAAGCGCGCCTACGAGCTGATGGTCACGGGCGAGAAGCTCCCGGCCGCCCGCTGCCTCGAGCTCGGCCTCTGCAACCGCGTCGTCCCGGCCGACCGCCTGATGGAGGAGGCCCGGGCCTGGGCCCTCGAGATCGCCGAGAAGGCCCCGCTCTCGCTCCGCTTCGCCAAGCGCGCCCTCCAGACCGCCATGGAGGCCGATCTCGACACCGCCTACTCCCGCGAGGCGGAGCTCCAGGCGCTCTGCATCGAGAGCGAGGACGCCCGCGAGGGCGTGGCGGCGTTCCTGGAGAAGCGCAAGGCGGTGTTCAAGGGACGTTGAGGGCGGCAGGGCGGGGCGGAGCCGGGCCGGGCCCGGGTCCCGGGCCGAGCCGAGCCGAGCCGAGCCGAGCCGAGCCGAGCCGAGGAGACGAGAGGATGAGCCAGAAGATCGCATTCGACGACAGCGCCGGCCGGGCGCTCGAGACGGCCTACGCTACAGCGGACGTCGTGGCCCAGCGACGCGCCGTCCGCGCCGCGCTCGCGCTCCGGCCCGGCGAACGCGTGCTCGACGTCGGCTCCGGGCCCGGCCTGCTCGTTCAGGAGATGGCGGAGGCAGTCGGAGCCGAGGGCGAGATCATCGGGCTCGACGCCAGCGAGCCGATGATCGCGCTCGCGCGACGACGCTGCGAGGGGCTCTCGCAGGTGCGCTTCGAGCAGGGGGACGCGCTGCGGCTGCCCTGGCCCGATGCCCACTTCGACGCCGCCGTCTCGACCCAGGTCTACGAGTACGTCGCCGACCTCGACGCGGCCTTTCGCGAGCTGCGCCGGGTGCTGAAGCCGGAGGGCCGTGTCGCGATCCTCGATACGGACTACGACTCGCTGGTGATCCACACGGAGGAGCCCGAACGGATGCGGCGGGTCCTCGAGGTCTGGGACGAGCATTTCGTGCATCGCGACCTGCCGCAGCGCCTCGCCCCGAAGCTGCGCCGGGCCGGATTCCGGATCCGCGAAGCCATGGCCATCCCGCTCTTCGACATCGACTACCAGCCGGATCGCTTCAGCTATCACCTGACGACGATGATGGCGTCGTTCGTGGCCGGACGCTCGGGCGTCTCGCAGGAAGAGGCCCAGGCCTGGCACGCCGAGCTTCGCGACCTCGGCGAGCGCGGCGAGTACTTCTACAGCCTGAACCGCTACCTCTTCGTGGCGGAGGCCGTCGGGTAGAGGCACATCGGGAGACCGCGCTCGAGCCTCTGCTTCGACGCGGTCGGTGCGTCCAGATCGGGAAGAAGCGTCCGCGCCTCTTCAGGCACGGCTCGTTCAGGCAGGGCTCCGCGGGTCCAGGGTCTGTTCGCGTGGCTGGATTCCGAGCTGACGGCATCGGCGCTCCTGCCGCCGAACCCGTTCACCGAGGCGAGCCGGCATGCGCTGAAGCTCGCGGCGGGGCTGGAGGTCAGACCTTCCTCTCGGACCCGGCGGTGCCGGTAGACACGGACCCCCTGGAGCGCGCGCTGCGGCGGATTCCGATGGGCCGCAAGGCGTGGTCGTTCTGCTGGACGGAGATGGGAGCCGAGGTGGTGGGCGTCGTGCGCAGCCTGATCACGACGTGC
>CAYXLY010000650.1:0-2217 GCA_964466005.1 uncultured Spirochaetaceae bacterium
CCTGATGGATCTGGTCGCGAGCGACCTCCACCACGGGCAGGCTCTCGGGAATCGACAGGCGCACCTCGACGCCTGCCCGCTCGGTCTCCCGCCGCAGGAGCCGCACGACCTGCTCGACCACCTCGGCCACGTCGACCGACTCCCGCTCGAGGGCCGGAGGCATCTGGCCCCCGCGCCCGAGTCGGCTCATGGTCTCGACGAGCCCCCGGATCCGTTCGAGCTCGCCGCAGGCCAGCTCGTGATACTCGCCCCAGAAATTCTCGTCCTCGACCTGCCGCTTGTCCGGCGCGAGGGTGACGAAGGTCTGGACCGACACCAGAGGATTGTTGATCTCGTGCGCCAGTCCTGCAGCGAGCGTCCCGAGCGTGCCGAGCCGGTCCACGCGTTGGATCTGGGCGCGTGAACGGCGGAGATCGTCGACGAGACTCGCATTCTCGATGGCGATCACCGCCTGGACGGCGAGGCCTTCGACCAGCATGCGCCCCTCGCTGCCCAGCGAGTGGGCACCCCGACGATTATCCACGGCGAGCGCGCCGATCACCGTCTCCTTGCCGACGAGGGGCACGACGAAGATCTCTTCGGCCGAGACCTCCGTGAGCCAGCGCCGCACGGGCATCTCGAGCTCGGCGGCCTCCTCGCCCATCAGTCGCTGGGACTCGCCCTTCTCGAGGCGATCGAGGAAGACCGGAGCGGTCGCGTCGTCGAAGACGATCTCCCGCAATCGCTCCGCCACGCCGTCCTCGGGCCCGCAGGCCGCGAAGAGGAGCGTCTTCGACTCGGGCTCCCGCAGGATCAGCGCACAGCCGTCGAAGTCGAGCTCCTCCTGCAAGGCCGTGAGCAGGGTTTCCGGCAGACGGCCGCGGTCGATGTCCCGATGGAGGGTCCTCGAGAGCCGATTCAGGATCATCAGCTCCTCGAGCAGCGTGGCGCGCTCGGCCTCGAGGGCGTAGGCCTCGATCGCCCGCCGCACCGTGAGGCGCATGTCCTCGGGCTCCCAGGGCTTGGCGACATAGTGGTAGATGTTGCCGTCGTTGATCGCGTCGCCCAGGATCTGCGCGTCGCCATAGGCGGTCACCAGGATCCGGATCGCTCGGGAATCGACCTCTCGCACGCGACGGAGGAACTCGACCCCCTCGATCCCCGGCATCTTCTGGTCCGAGAGCACGACGGCGACAGGATGCTCGGAGAGCAGCTGCAGGCCTTCCCGGGCGCTCTGCGCGGTCAGGATCGTGAAGTCCCGTCGGAAGCTCAGCTCGAAGATCCGGAGGTTGTCCACCTCGTCGTCGACGTAGAGGACCGGGTATTCACGATGGTCCAGCAATCGGGTCGGCTTCGGTCGCATCCGGTCCTCTTTCGGGGCCCGCCGCGCGGAGACACCGGCCTCCCTGCCAGTCTCGCCGCCGCTCCCGCCCGGACTCGTCCTGAGCGGACGCGGGCGATCGGGCACGGCCCCCCTGTGACGCATGGGCCGCTGATTCAGGGAATTCGGCGTTTCTTCCGGTGGAATTGAGAGAAACCTGCTCCGATCGGCTGCGGCGCGCCTCCGAATCGGACGCGCCTCCGAATCGGGCGCGCCTCCGCGGGGCGCAGCTCAGCGGCTCGGGATCTGGAAGGTGGCGACGCCGGCCTCGTCGAGGAGGGAGAGCGCGACATCCCCCAAGGGGTACGCGCTCTGGTAGATCACCTGCGCGAGGCCCGCGTTGATGATCATCTTCGTGCATTGCAGGCAGGGTGAGAACGTCGTGTAGATCGTCCCGTCCTTGAGCGACACCCCGTGATAGGCCGCCTGGGTGATGGCGTTCTCCTCGGCGTGCGAGCAGAGGCATTCGTCCAGCCGGGTGCCGCCGACCGCGAGCTCGTTGCAGCGGGGGCAGCCTCCCTCGTTGCAGTTCCGGGTGCCCCGCGGCGTCCCGTTGTAGCCGGTGGAGATGATCCGACGGTCCCGCGTCACCACGGCCGCGACCTTGCGCTTCACGCAGTTGCTGCGCGAGGCGACGACGCGCGCGATGTCCATGAAGTAGTCGTCCCAGGCGGGGCGCGAGAAGCTGAGCTGACCGCGGACCCAGGACTGGATCTGGGCGTGGAGATCCTCGAGCGTGGAGTCGTTGGTCAGCACGAAATCCGCTTCGTCGCGCACGGCGTCGAGCTGCTGCGCGTTCGGGTCCTCGCTGCCCCGCTCCCGCGCCTCGAGTGCCTCGAGCTCCTCGAGCGTCTCCG
>CAYXLY010000651.1:0-2213 GCA_964466005.1 uncultured Spirochaetaceae bacterium
CGCCATGCGATCGACCTCGAAGCCCTTCACGCGCGTCACGAAGAGCCGCTCGAGTCGACTCTCGAGCCGGGCCCAGCCCCGACGCTCGGGCTTCAGGGCCTGGCCGAACTGGAACTGGAGGTTGTCCATGAGTCGGATGCTGGCCGGCTTGACGCCCGACTCCTGAACGTCTCGCATGAAGGCGAGGCCGCTCTCGAAGTCCGGAAAGATCACCGAGCCGTAGGTCTGCCTCTCCGGCAGGGGAAAGATCTTCACGACCGCGCTGGTGACGATGCCGAGTCGGCCCTCGGATCCGATCAGCCAGCGGGCGGGGTCGCCGCCGACCGACTCCCGAGGTGCGGTCCCCGGACGCTCGAGCTTGCCTCGGGGCGTGACGACGGTGAGATCCAGGACGAGGTCCTCGATGTTGCCGTAGCGGTTCTTCTTCATGCCGCTGGCGTTCGTCGCGATCCAGCCGCCGAGCGTCGAGAACTCGAAGCTGTCGGGCTCGTGGCCGAGCGTGAAGCCATGGCGCGCGAGCTGCTCCGCGATCTCGCGACCGTTGGCGCCGGCCTCGATGCGAGCCATCCGGTTGTCGGGGTCGATGAAGAGCACGCGGTTCATGCGGCGCATGTCGACGGAGACGATGGAGCGTCTCTCGTCCGGGGGGCATCTCAGTGCGTCGGTCACGTTCGTGCCCCCGCCATAGGGCACCAGACAGACGTCGTGCTCGACGGCCAGCTCGACGAGCGTGCTCACCTCCTCCTCGGACTCCGGCTGTACGACGAGGTCCGGCAGCCGCTCGATCCGGCCGTACCGGACGGCCCACATCTCCTCCTGCGTATGGCCATGACCATGGCGAAGTCGGACCTCGGGCTCCTCCAGGATCCGATCGCGGGGCCAGCGGGAGGCGAGCGCCTGCTCGAAGGCGGGATGGGCCCGCCTCTCTGGCATCGGGGGTGGATAGGAAGAGGGCGCCACGTCCGTGGGATCGAGGGGGACTCCGAGAATGGACTCCGCCCAGGGGAGGAAGTCGGGCAGGATGCGACCCGCCAGCGGGTAGCGCGTGCCGGTGAAGGTGAGCTCGCCGGAATCCGTGAAGGCGAAGCCGCTGTCGGCGAACCCCCAGACGGCGCGAGATTCGGCGTCCGGCGGCTCCGGGCTCGGCGGCTCCGGCCGGATGAGGGCCGTCCCTCCAGACTCTCTCTCGGACATCCCCCCTCCCGAGCGGCTCGCGGCTTCGAGCGCGGTCGGGCCCCGATCTCTCCGGGCGCCACCGGCTGCACGCGGGCTGCGGGTGGAGGCTAGCAGCCCTTCGAGGCTTCCCGTGGAGCGAGGCGTTCGCATCGACGGCGCGAGGCGAGGGCGAGATCTCGCGAGGTCCGGGAGTCTCAGGCGAGCCCCGACTGGCTCAGCTCCCCGTCGACCGCGGGCTCGATCTCGCGTCGCTCCTCCGGGCTCAGCAGCTCGTAGGAGAGGAGATCGATCCCGGGATCCTGTCCCTCCTCGGGAACGATCGAGAGGCTGACCCAGGGCGTCCGCCCCAGGCCCACGGTCAGCACCGCCAGGACCTCGCAGCGATCGCGTTGGAAGGACTCCGATTGCAGCGCCTCGCTGAGCAGGCGCGTGAAGCCGCCGAAGAGCACGCCGTACCTCTCCCGGGCCGTGTCGATCTCGCCGGGGACGGCACAGACGAGAAAGCGGACTCCGTCGTTCGTGTACTCCTTGCGGGTCAGGGTGTCGCACTCCCGGGCTTCGGCGAGGAGGTCCCGCGCCGCCACCGAGAGGGCATCGCGGATCTCTTCGTCGAATGTCCGCTCGACGAAGGCGGCGAAGGCCGGAGAGATCTCCTGCACGCGAGCGAGGTGGAGATCCAGACACTCACGGTGGCTTCGGACCTCCGGATCCGGGAGGCTCGTGATCGGGCGCTCGGCTCTCTCCGAAGGAGCGCTCTCGTAAGGACCGCTCTCCGCAGGATCGGTGGCCGCGGGAGCGCTCGTATTCTCGACCTCGCTCTCCGGTGCCGGGTCGGGCTCGATCGGGGCCTCGCTCGGCTCGGACTCGAGCGCGGCGATGCGGACCTCCTCTTCGGCGACCTCGATGCTCTTCGAGCTCCGGGCGGCGGTCTCCGGGGCCGGGGCGTCGCCGGCGCTCTCGATCTCCCCGGCCCGCTCGGCCTGGCGATCGCCTCCGGCGAGGGAGTCCGGGCCTCCATCCATCGATTCCAGGTCTCC
>CAYXLY010000652.1:0-2207 GCA_964466005.1 uncultured Spirochaetaceae bacterium
CCAGCTCCTCGAGGCCGTCGCCGAGCACGGCTCGATCTCCGCCGCCGCCCGATCGATGGAGATGGCCTATCGGCATGCCTGGGAGATGCTCGACGACCTGAATCAATGCTTCCGCGAGCCCGTGATCGAGACCGAGACGGGGGGGCGGGCGGGCGGAGGGACCCGGGTCACCGCCTTCGGCCAGGAGCTGATCGAGCGTTTCCACGCGATGCAATCCAAGGCCGACTCGGCCCTCGCGAGCGACCTCGCCGCCCTCGCCCACGCCTGCGAGCGCTGAGGCGGGATCCGGCGGCGAGACGGTCTCCGACTCGCCCGCGAGACCCCGAGCCGCGCGCCCTGCGTTTGAGCAGCCTGCTCGTCTCGGGAGCAGCCGAGCGGCCGCTGCGCAGACGTGTGCGAGGCAGGGCTCGGCTCGGCTCGGCACACTCCTTGCTGACATCGGGCGGGGAGGCTCGATGTCATGCCGCACTACGCCTACGACCGTCTATCCGCCCAGGACCACAGCTTTCTCCTCGCCGAGCACGAGCACGCTCCCATGCATGTCGGGGCCATCGGGATCCTGGAGGCCGGACCGCTTCGCAACGAGGAAGGAGGCATCGACATCGCGCGCTTCCGGCGGGCGATCGAGGCCATCCTCCACTGGATCCCCCGATACCGTCAGAAGCTGACCTGGATCCCGGTCGAGGACTGGCCGACCTGGATCGACGATCGTCACTTCGACCTCGGATACCACATCCGGCACATCGCCCTGCCGGCGCCCGGCACCCCGGATCAGCTGCGGGAGCTGGCCGGCCGGATCCTCTCTCGACGCCTCGACCGGGAGCGGCCGCTCTGGGAGCTCTGGGTGATCGAGGGCCTGCATCGAGGCGAGCAGGTGGCGCTGCTCAACAAGATCCATCACTGCATGATCGACGGCGCCGCCGGCGCGGACCTCTCCCAGATCCTGCTCTCTCCCTCGCCGCACTTCGAGGAGAGCGCTCCGATGCCCTACTACCCGCGGCCGGCGCCGACTCCGGCGGAGCTGCTGGGCGACCGGCTGCGCGAGGGGCTGGGCGGACCGCTGCGGGCCCTGAAGGCCGCCCGAAGCCTGGTCTCCCTCGAGCGGCGGCGCCTGCTCGAGGAGCTCGGCCACCGCACCCGCTCGATGCGCGAGCTCGG
Organism: uncultured Spirochaetaceae bacterium; assembly: GCA_964466005.1. Taxonomy (GTDB): domain Bacteria; phylum Myxococcota_A; class UBA9160; order UBA9160; family UBA4427; genus UBA4427. The sequence goes on from CAYXLY010000652.1 coordinate 1,159, forward strand.
ACGCCTCGCCCTCCAGGGGGCGTCGGAGTCTCCGATCAACGGCGAGCTCAGCCCCTATCGGCGCGTCGACTGGCTCACCATGCCGCTCGACGACGTGCGCGAGCTCCGCCGGGTGCTCGACTGCACGATCAACGACGTGGTCGTGACGATCGTGACCGGAGCCGTCCGCCGCTATCTCTTCCGAAGGCGGGTGGACGCATCCCGGCTGGATTTCCGGATCTCGGCTCCCGTGAGCGTGCGGCGGGCCGAGCACAAGAGCCAGATGGGCAACCACGTCTCATCCTGGATCCTGCAGCTGCCGCTGGACCGCGAAGATCCCCTGGAGCAGATCGAGGTGATCCGGGAGCGGACGTCGGCGCTGAAGAAATCGAACTCCGCGCTCGCGTTGGAGACGGTCATGTCGGTGGCCGAGTACATCCCGGTTCCTCTGCTCAAGCGCAGCGTCGGCCTGGCCAACGGCCCCGTGAACACGATCGTGACGAACGTGCCGGGACCCCAGTTTCCGCTCTACTCGGTGGGCGCCCGACTGCTGGGGATGTATCCGGTCGTGCCCCTGATTCCGGGCTGCGGACTCGGCGTCGCGCTCTTCAGCTACGAAGGAAAGCTCTGCTGGGGCTTCAACGCCGATCCGCAGCTCGTCCCGAACCTCGAGGACTTCGCGGAGGACATCGGCTGGGCCTTCGAAGAGCTGCGCAAGGCGACCGTCGCTCGCTTCCTCGATCGCCGAACGGCGGCGAGCGAACAGCCGGGCGACGAGACGGATCCCGCGCCGACCCGGGAGACGGCGACCGGGACCGGCGCGGAAGCGAGCGCCGACGTCGCGGCAGAGGAAGTCCGAGAGACCGCCAAAGCGGCCGCTGGCGCGGGTGCTGGACTCGATTCCGGGGACGCGGCCGAAGCGCCGGCTCCCGTCGACTCCGAGGAAGAGGCGGAAGCGGTGAAAGAGGCGAAGCGTCCGTCGGTCGGCCTGCTGCGCGGGCGAGAGGGCACGGCGACCCCCGCCGCAGGGGAGGCCCCGCACCCCGAGGCCGGCCGCCCGGCGACGGGAC
>CAYXLY010000653.1:0-298 GCA_964466005.1 uncultured Spirochaetaceae bacterium
TTCACCCACGTCGAGTTCCTGCCGATCATGGAGCATCCCTTCTACGGCTCCTGGGGCTACCAGGTCACCGGCTTCTTCGCTCCGACCAGCCGCTATGGCACGCCTCAGGATCTGATGGGGCTGATCGACACGCTCCATCGGAACGGGATCGGAGTGATCCTGGACTGGGTCCCCTCCCACTTCGTGAGCGACGAGCACGGGCTCGCCCAGTTCGACGGCACCCACCTCTACGAGCACGCGGATCCCCGGCAGGGGATGCATCCCGACTGGAAGACCCTCATCTTCAACTACGGCAGAC
>CAYXLY010000653.1:308-2187 GCA_964466005.1 uncultured Spirochaetaceae bacterium
CTGCTCTCCAGCGCGATGTACTGGCTCGACCGCTACCATGTCGACGGACTTCGGGTGGATGCGGTGGCCTCGATGCTCTATCTCGACTACTCGCGTCGGGAGGGGGAATGGATCCCCAACATCCACGGCGGTCGCGAGAATCTCGAGGCCATCTCGTTCCTCCGGCGATTCAACCAGGCAGTGACCGAGCGCCATCCCGACGTGAGGACGTACGCCGAGGAGTCGACCGCCTGGCCCGGCGTCTCGAGCCCCGTGGACGAAGGCGGTCTGGGATTCGATACGAAATGGGACATGGGTTGGATGCACGACACCCTGCGACATTTCGCGAGGGATTCCATCCACCGCCGCTACCATCATCGCGAGCTCTCCTTCCGGCTGGTCTATGCGTTCCACGAGAACTTCGTGCTGCCCCTTTCGCACGACGAGGTCGTTCACGGGAAGGGGTCGCTCTTCCGTCGGATGACCGGAGACGAATGGCAGCGGATGGCCAACCTGAGGCTCCTCTTCGGCTACATGTTCGCCCAGCCCGGCAAGAAGCTGCTCTTCATGGGCAGCGAGCTCGGCCAGGAGCGCGAGTGGAGCCACGACGGACAGCTCGACTGGGGCCTCGCGGAGAGGGAGGATCGAGCGGGCCTTCACCGCTGGCTCGTCGACCTGAACCGACTCTACGCGGAGGAGCCGGCGCTCCATCAGCGGGACTTCGACGCCCTCGGCTTCGAATGGATCCATCTGGACGACGACGCGTACGGCACGCTCTCCTTCTTGCGTCGGCCCCGATCCGGTGGAGCTCCGATCCTCGTCGTCTTCAACTTCACGCCGGAGGTCCTTCGCAACTTTCGGGTGGGCGCGCCATCGGAGGGAATCTGGGAGGAGATCCTGAACGGCGACGCTCGCACCTACGGAGGGAGCGGCCAGGGCAACCTGGGTCGCATCGAGACCGCGCCCGTGGGCTCCCACGGTCGGCCGGCCTCCCTCGTGATCACGCTGCCCCCGCTCGCGGCGGTCTTCCTGAGGCCCGTCGAGGATTGAGGAAGCCCCATGCGCATCTGGCCCGGTGAGCCCTATCCCCTCGGCGCGACCTGGGATGGTCGCGGCGTGAACTTCGCCCTCTTCAGTCGGAACGCCGACTCGGTGGAGCTCTGTCTCTTCGACGACCGCGGCCGTCGGGAGCTCGAGCGCATCCGGATGCCGGAGTACACCGACGAGGTGTGGCACGTCTATCTCCCCGACCTCCGGCCCGGGCAACGGTACGGCTATCGCGTCCAGGGGCCCTATGCGCCGGAGTCCGGACATCGCTTCAATCGCAACAAGCTCCTGATCGACCCCTACGCGAAGGCCTTGCACGGGACCATTCGTTGGAGCGACGCCCTCTATGGCTATCGGATCGGCCATCACAAGGAGGATCTCTCCTTCGATCGACGCAACAGCGCGCGCGGGATGCCCAAATGCGTCGTCGTCGACCCCGCCTTCACATGGGGAGACGAGAAGGCGCCCCATCGGCCCTGGCACGAGACGATCCTCTACGAGCTGCATGTCGCGGGCTTCACCCGCATGCATCCCGGCGTGCCCGATCCGCTCCGGGGGACCTTCGCAGGGATGGCCTGTCCCGCTGCGATCGACCATCTCCGAGCCCTGGGCGTGACCTCCGTGGAGCTGCTGCCGATCCACGCCTTCGTCGACGACCGCGTGCTGGTGGAGCGCGGGCTCCGGAACTACTGGGGCTACAACTCGATCTGCTTCTTCGCCCCGGATTCGCGCTACCAGTCGCGCCCCGAGGCGAAGGAGTTCAAGACCCTCGTTCGCCATCTGCACGACGCGGGGATCGAGGTCATCCTCGACGTGGTCTACAACCATACGGCGGAAGGAAACCAGCTCGGAC
>CAYXLY010000654.1:0-2183 GCA_964466005.1 uncultured Spirochaetaceae bacterium
GTCTTCGCTCCTGATGTTCCCGCTCACGATCCGTCAGTACACCGAAAGTCCCACGATCCAGCGCTTCATCGATGACTGGATGGACCCGGGGGACATCATCTACAACGTCGTGTACGTCGGGATGATCATCTTCTTCTGCTTCTTCTATACGGCGATCGTGATCAACCCGGACGACGTCTCGGAGAACATCAAGCGGTCCGGGGGCTACATCCCGGGCGTGCGACCCGGCCGGAAGACGGCGGAATACATCGACGCGGTCCTCTCCCGCCTGACCCTGGTGGGGGCCCTCTATGTGGCCGGGATCTGCGTGCTGCCGGTGATCCTCTCGCAGCAGATGGGCGTCCCCTTCTACTTCGGGGGGACGGCATTGCTGATCGTCGTGAGCGTCGCGCTGGACACGATGGGACAGATCGAGGCCCACCTCGTCTCGCGGAAATACGAGGGCTTCGGTTCGACGGGACGGGTTCGAGGGAGGTTGGGTCGGTGACTGCCAGGCGAATCGTATTGCTGGGGCCGCCCGGCGCCGGAAAGGGAACACAGGCCGCCACGCTGGTGGAAGATCTCGGGATCCCGCATGTCTCGACTGGAGACATGCTGAGAGAGGCCGTGAAGGCCGGAACGCCGATTGGAGAGAAGGCGCGCGCCGTGATGGATGCCGGAGAGCTCGTGAGCGACGAGATCGTGATCGGCATCGCCGAGGAGCGCCTCTCCCAGGAGGATGCCCGGCATGGCTTCCTGCTCGACGGCTTTCCCCGCACGATTGCCCAGGCGGAGGCGCTCGACGGGATCCTGGACCGGATCGGGACGGAGCTCGATTGCTGCCTCGCCCTCACGGTGGACACGGAGGCGGTGGTCCAGAGACTCCTGAAGCGGGCCGAAATCGAGGGCCGCGCGGACGACAACGAGGAGACGATCCGGGAGCGCATGCGGGTCTACGAGACGGAGACGGCGCCCCTGCTGGACTTCTACCGGGAGCGCGGCAAGTTGATCGAGGTATCGGGAATGGGCTCCGTGGAGGAGGTGGGCCAGAGAATTCGAGAGGCGCTGGAGTAGACGGAGACGCCGGGAATCGGTCGGGAGAGAGCAGCGTGGCCTTCGGCGAGCGAATCGCAATCAAGAGCCGTCGAGAGATCGAGCTGATGAGGGAGATCGGCCATCGTACGGCTGAGATCCTGCTGGAGCTCCGAGAGCGGGCTCAGCCGGGAGTGACGACCGGGGAGCTCGATGAGATCGCGGCGAGAGCGCTCGAGAAGAGGGGCTTGAATTCTCCATTTCTGGGCTATGCTCCCGGGGGGGTAGCGCCCTATCCAGCGGTTCTCTGTGCCTCGGTCAATGAAGAGATCGTGCACGGAATTCCAGGGCCGCGGACGCTTCGCGAGGGCGACATCATCAGTCTCGACTTCGGTGTGGAGTATCGGGGATGGCATGGTGACTCCGCCGTCACCATCGCCGTCGGAGAGGTCTCGCCGGAAGCCCGGCGGCTGATGGAGACGACGCACGATGCCCTCGAGAAGGGGATCGAGCAGATGGTGCCCGGCAAGCGTCTCTCGGACATCGGGCACGCGGTCCAGTGTCGGGCGGAGCGGGAAGGATACGGCGTGGTTCGCCAGTTCGTGGGGCATGGCATCGGGAGAGAGATGCACGAGCCCCCGCAAGTGCCCAACTACGGTCGACCCGGGAGAGGGCCGAGGCTGCGGGCGGGGATGGTGCTGGCGATCGAGCCGATGGTGAACGTGGGCAGCGAGAAGGTGCGGGTACTGAAAGACGAGTGGACCGCGGTGACGACGGACGGATCCCTGTCCGCGCACTTCGAGCATACGGTCCTCATCACGGACGACGGGCCCGAGGTCCTGACCAGGATCGGGGGCTCGCACTAGATTCGGCCGAGCCGGCTTCGACGACGAGTGGGTGAGCGAAGGCGCGTGGCGCGATGGGAAGAGAGAAATGAAGGTTCGAGCATCGGTTCGGAAGATGTGTGACAAGTGTCGGATCATCCGCCGTCGTGGAACGGTTCGCGTGATCTGCGACAACCCCAAGCACAAGCAACGACAGGGCTAGTCCGAGCCCGGTCTCCATCGAGACCCGCTCGGCCGCGCGGTCCCATCCTCCGAGGGAGGGCGGGACGAGACGGAGGAACGATCATGGCACGCATTGCAGGCGTCGACTTGCCGCGAAACAAGCGG
>CAYXLY010000655.1:0-2173 GCA_964466005.1 uncultured Spirochaetaceae bacterium
ACGTGCACGGGATGCCGGAGACGCCGCCTTCCGAGATCCATTTCTCGGAGGACGGTCGCCATTATCAGATCGTCAGTCACAGCGAGCGGGAGACGCCCTTCGGTACCTACCAGACCTCGCTGGTGCGTGACTCCTGGGGTCTGGGACTGAATGCCATCTGGACCAAGGGGATCCCGGACGCCGGATCCCTGCTCTATGCGGCGACGACTCCGATCGACCACGAGAGGGTCCACTCGCGCTGGCTGCTGACGGCGACCCGGAATTGCGTCGACTTCGTCGGTGAGGAGATCATGACCGGCCTGAGGAAGGGCGTGCTGGACGACTTCCCGATCTGGAAGCACAAGGTCCATCGCGCTCGACCGGTGCTGTGCGAGGCGGACACCTATCTGGCGGCGTACCGGAAGTGGGCGCGTCAGTTCTATAGCCACCCGATCGGGGACGCGCCCGACGAATCGGGCCGGTAGCGCTAGTCGAGCCTTCGGGAGTGCCGAGCCGATCGGGATGGGCGAGATCGAGCCGCCGATCGGAAGGAGAGGGATGGGACGGCTTCGGTATGCCCAGAGCGTGCGCGACCTGGAGCGCGCGCGGGATCGCGCGATCGACGAAGAGGGGCAGCCGGCGTTCGTCCCCATGAGAGCGCTGCGCTGCGTCTACGAGACGGATGCGGAGGCCGTTCAGGCGATCGTGCCCCGGCCGCTCGAGGTCGCTCGCGACCCGCAGGTTCATGTCTCGATCGCGATGCTTCGAGAGGCCCGAGTCGCGAACGGTCCCCCGCCCGAGGTGGCCAGCGCGGTGCTGGCGGTTCGGGTGGCCTATGACGGGGTCGAGGGCCTGTATCCGATCATGATGCCGACGAGCTCGGAGCAGCTCCTCGTCCAGGGACGCGAGCGTTTCGGAGAGCCTCGAAAGCTGGCCCGGGTGGAGCTCTTCGAGCAGGACGGCCATGTCCGGGCCTCGGTCGAGCGCGCGGGGATCCGGCTGCTCCGGATCGAGGGGACCTCGGGGACGACGCAGGCCCCGTTCGAGGAGGAAGAGGTCGCCTGGTGCTTCAAGGTCTTTCCGGGCTGTCGGCCGAGCCGGGGCTTCGATCAGGATCCGCAGCTGGTCCGTCTGGATTGGCTCCATCGCCATGATCGGGTGCGCCCGGTCTCGGGGACGATCTCGCTCGAGGAGTCCGCCCTCGACCCGGTCGCCGACCTGCCGATCCGGCGGCTCGTGCGGCTCGAGGTCGTGGAGGGGAAGACATCCGCGCGAGGCCGGGTCCTGAGGCCCGTGCCCGGCGATTGGCTGATCCCCTTCCTGCATCAGCGGTATGATTCACCGGACGTCGAGGGACTCGACGTCTAGTGCCCCGTCCCGGGACGGGACGAGCATGTCGCGTCCCGGGAGCTCGCCGGGCAGAGGGAGAACCGAAATCGTGCAGAAGCTCTTCTACCTCCTCTTCGACGAAGCGGCCCGCTCCGGGACGGAGATGCGTGAATCGATCTTCTCGCAGGCCGTGCCGGCCATTCACGCCTCGGGCGCCCGAGACGTCTTCGTCTTCGTCAACGACGAGGAGGTCTCGGAGGGGGGGACGCCGATCCGACGCAGCGAGCCGCCGATCCGCGCCTTCGTCAGCTTCTGGCTCGAAGACGCCGCCGATCGGGAGGCAGCGGAGGCGGCCCTCTCGGTACAGGCCCAGCGCATCGCCGGCTACCTCGTGGTCGAGTCCCGCCCGATGGTCCACCGCTGCGAGCAGGGAAAGCGGACCGAGGGCATGAAGCAGATCACCTGCATCGCCCGACGCCCGGACATCAGCCAGGAGGAGTTCGTGGAGATCTGGCATGGCGATCATCGGCGAGTCGCCGTCGAGACCCAATCGACCTTCGGCTACGTCCGGAACGAGATCTTCCGGAGCCTGACGCCCGACGCGCCCGACTGCTGGACGGCCTTCGTCGAGGAATCCTTCCCGAGCGACGCGCTGTCGGACCCCAGGGTCTTCTACGATGCGAAGACCGAGGAGGAGCTCCAGCGGAACATGCAGCTCATGATGAAGAGCTGCGAGCGCTTCCTCGACCTCGAGCCGATGGAGGTGACCTACGTCTCCGAGTACTTCATGGGCTGAGTCCCGGCGGGCTCAGGCCGCTCCCTGGGCTCCGCGGATCAGCCGCCCGGGCAGTGCGCCGGTGAGCTC
>CAYXLY010000656.1:0-2153 GCA_964466005.1 uncultured Spirochaetaceae bacterium
GACGACGAGATCGGCCGCCCGCCGGTTGAAGAGCGCGTGGGCCGCGAGGGCGCTGATGCCCACGCCGAGCCCGGCGGCGGTCGTGACCAACGCGCGGAAGATGCCTCCGGCGACGATCCGGGCGTCGCCGGTGCCCGCCGCCGCGATCAGCTCGAAGGCCTCGATCATCCCGAGAACGGTGCCGAGCAGCCCGAGCAGCGTGGCGAGGTTGCCGAGCGCGGCCAGCAGGGACAGGTTGCGCACCGCGCGATGAGACTGAAGCGTGCCGAAGGCCTCGAGCCGCTCGCGGCCGGGCTCTCCTTCGAGGGCGATGCGGGCGAGCCGCCCGAGGATCGAGCGATCCCGCTCGCAGAGGGCCTTCAGCTCGCCCCGGTTGCCGACCTCCAGCGCCCGCCGGATCTCCGTCGCGAGCTTGCGGGGCACGATCGCTCCCGGACGCAGCGCCCAGGCGCGCTCGAGCACGACGGCGAGGATGGCCATCGAGCAGAGCACCAGCGCATGCATCGTCGGTCCGCCCATCGCATACCACTCGGCGGGCGTGCGCGAGGGGAGGCTCGGGATCTCCGGGCCCGAGGCGCTCGCCCCGACCGAGTCGGACGACGCTTCGCCGGACGGGTCCGCGTCGGACGGTCCCTCACTGGAGGGGCCTGCGCCCGCCGGGTCTGCGTCGGACGGACTCGCGTCGGACGCGAGGGCGAGAGACGGGGCGCCGCCGGGCGCGGCAGGGCGGGTCAGGGACGGACTCGAGGCGGTCGGTCCGGAGGCGGGCTCGGCCTGGACGACCGAGCCCGCGACGAGACAGATCACCGCGATCCCTGTCTGGATCGCGAAGGTCTTCAAGCCGTCTCCTCCCGGCGTCCTGCCCAGCCGAGGCCGGCGAGTCCCAGGCCGAAGAGCAGGGCCGTTCCCGGCTCGGGCACCGGGACGAGAGAGACCCGGTCGATGTCGAACGTGAAGGCCACGTCCTGCTCGGTGAGCGCCGCGGGCGCGTCCGAGCCGAATTGCAGGTTGCCCACGGTCTGGAAGGCCTCCGTGCAGGTGACGCCCTCGGCGATGCAGAAGGGGCTCGAGGGGTCGACGTCGAAGGTGATCTGGGTCCAGACGCCAGCCTCGACCGACTGGGTCTGGGCGATCACCGCGCCCGGGAAGTTGAACGCCGTGGCCACGCGCATGAAGAACGTGATCGGCTCCGGGGCATCGTGCCGGAACCAGGCCGTCACCGCGTCCACGCCATCGGCGAGCCAGTCTCCGATGAAGGCCCCCCCGCTCGGGTTGTCGGCCGCCGAGGCCCGGAAGAGCACCGGGCCGCCGCCGAACGCACTCTCGAATCCGAGGAAGTTGAAGGTCGTCGAGGCATGGCCTCCGCCCCCGACCCCGCCCGAGCCCACGAAGTCGAGCGGGTTGTTCAGCGCGTCCTCCCAGCCCGCCACGTCGGACGTGAAGTCCTCCGTGAAGGGCACGGTCGTCGCCTGGGCCATCCCGGCCCCGAGGGTCGCGCAGGCGCAGCCGACCAGGGTCCACATTCTCATCTTGAACAGCATTTCCTTCTCCTGTGGTCGGAGCCCGTGTTCGTGCGGGCTCCTGGCATGCGCTGGCTGGCCACCCCGTGTGGCTGGCGGGCGATTCTCGTTCTTCAGCCGCTCCGAAGAGCCTGAAGCTGACCGAAGCGGGTATCCCAGCTCCGTTGATGCTTGAAGTGGATCACGACGTGCGCGTCGGCCATGCCGTGAAAGAGCGTGTTGTGCCACCAGACGTTGTCGTAGACCGGTCCCGACTCGAGGACGTCGGCGACGGCGTCGACCTGCGTGCAGCGCGGCGCGCCGAGGTTCTGGGGATCGGAGGCCTCGAAGACGTTGAAGACCAGGGAGCAGCGAGGCTCGGCCCGCAGCGCGTCGACCAGCGGGCAGTCCTTGGGCAGCAGGGAGGTGACCGAGCCCGGGTCGAAGGAGTCGGTCGAGTCGTAGTAGCCGAGCAGGTACTCGATGCCCTGGTCGTAGATCGCCCGGGCGCCCTCGGCCGCGTTCGATTCGTAGAGATCGCGGAACTCGCGGGTCTTGGCCTCGAGAAGGCGCTCGTGGGGGGGCAGGCCGCAGACGATGCTGTGGCTCGGGACGCCGAGCGGCGTGCCGGGACGCTTCACGAGCACGATCGGG
>CAYXLY010000657.1:0-2149 GCA_964466005.1 uncultured Spirochaetaceae bacterium
CCACCCGAAGAGAGGGCTCAGGTAGGGTGTGATCCGCCGGAGAATCCTCTCGGGGTCGAGGAGGTGGAAACGAATCGCGAAGGGGGAGATCAGCCGACTCCTCAGCTGACGCTGCTCGTGACGACGGTGGCGCTCGAAGAGCTCCAACACGTCGGGAGGGACATCCGCCTGCAGCAGATCCGCTCCGTGCAGCTGCCCGAGCAGACCGATCATCTCCTCCTGGGTCGGCGCGTCGTCGCCGAGGCGGTCGGTCGCGATCTCCCAGATCTCCTGCGCCGTTCGCTCACCGTCCATGAGGCCGATCACGGTCTGGGCAGCCGGAGAGAAGCGATGAAAGCGCTCGTTCGAGGCGTCCTGCAGGACGTACCACACCTCGCCCCGCGCGAGCTGCCGGTGGATCCGCGCATGAGGGCGCAGGCACGGCCGCAGGCTCCGCACGCGGTACCAGGAGCCGCTGAACAGCGACCCCGCGTCCGGGCCCGAGGTCATGGCAGCCACCTCCAGAAGGCCAGCCGCAGCCAGTCCACGATCTCGTGGGTCCAGATCCAGAGAAGGCGACGTCGGTCGACCGCGATCTTCCCTACCCCTTCCATGCCGGGCTGCAGGTCTGCGGGTGCCCCCAGCAGGCGGGCCTCCACCCGAAACGTGTTGCGGCCCTCTCGCGGAGTGGACACGGGCGTGAGCTTCTCCACCTCGAAGTCGACGGACTCGCCAGGAAAGGCGGAGAAGACCATCGAGCCCGTGTGGCCCACCGCGATCTCGTCGATGTCCCGCTCGTCGACCTCGAGCACCAGCCGGTAATCCTCCCGAGGCGCCACCTCGTAGAGCAGCTCGCCCCGCTGGACCGGAGAGCCCAGCTCCTGCGACAGATCCCCGGTCACCACGACCCCATCGAAAGGCGCTCTCAGCACCATCTTCTCGAGCTTCGCCTCGGCCAGCGCGAGCTGCGCGCGCGCCTGGTTCATCTGGGCGGCGTAGATGCGCACCTCGGCCGCCTCCCGAGAGGCCATCGCCTGTCGGTACTCCTTGCGGAGCTGCTCGAGCTGGCTCGACCAGCGGCTGCGCTCGAGGCGCAGCTCGCGGTCGTCGAGCGTCGCAAGCACGTCGCCCGTCTCCACCCGATCGCCGGCACGAGCCGGAGCCTCGGCGAGAAAGCCGTCGAAGGGCGCCACCGCCGCCCGCAGCACGGTGGCCTCGAGCGACGCGTCGGCCGTGACCCGGTAGTCCCCGTCCACGAACGTCATGATCAGGACGAGCGCGACCGCGGAGATCGTGGCGAGCTTGAGACCCACGTGTCCCGGTCCGACCAATCGGGCGCCGAGTCGACGCGCCGAGTCGAGCAGCTTCGCACCCAGCCATCGATCCTCTCGCCGCTGCAGGTCGAGCGTCGGTCCGACGAGGGACACTGCCGACTCGACGACCTTCAGCTCCGTCGCCTCGAAGGGACGATGACCGGGTCTCTCCAGGGTGACGATCGCACGCAAGGCGTCGCCGTGAGCGATCGGGATCGAGCAGGCGGTGCGCGGCCCGGCCTCGTCGTCTTCCCCCTCGCAGAGACGCTGGTGGGCGCGTGTGACCTGGACGGGCACCGACGAGGACGTCGCCCGCGGCGGATGCACGACGACCGATTCCTGATCGAGTGCCTCCTCCATCGCAGCCTCGATGGCCCGGGTCAGGTTCGCGCGCTCTCCGAAGAGCGCGCTATGCGAGACGGCCTGCAGACGAACACGGCCGCGATCCACGGCACCGAGGCTGACCCGGTCGCATCCGAAACGCGCGGCCAGATCCGTCACGAGAGCCCGCGCCGCCGCGGGGAAGGCCGCATGGTCGAGCGGAGCGGCGACGATCTGGAGCACCTCGTTCGACCGCAGGGAGCCGGCCTGCCCGCTCTCGCGCAGGGCCGCGAGCTCGAGCCACGCCGATCCCCAGGAGAGCTGCCGCAGGGCATGCTCGAGATCACTCGACGAGCGGGGCGCCAGGTCGAGCACGACCACGCCGATAGGGTCGCCGTCGGGATCGAGCGGCGACTCGATGGGCTGGGCGATGCAGGTGTGCGAGGAGGCCGCGCGGCCGGGCTGGGGCTCGAGCTGCAGTGCGAGCGGCCGTCGCTCCGACAGCGCCTTCTCCGCGGCCTTCGCCAGCGGCGCTC
>CAYXLY010000658.1:0-2142 GCA_964466005.1 uncultured Spirochaetaceae bacterium
CTCGACGACCCGGTCACGCTGGACGGCGTGCTCGTGCTCGACGATCCGGACTTCCTCAGAGCCGCCCTGATCATCGTGGACATCTCGCTCGCGCAGGAGGGCGTGGCGTCGGGCACCGTCGTGAGCGTCGGGGGAGACGGCGTGGTCCTCGAGACCGAGACGAACCCCTGCTCACGCAGCGGGTCCGACCTCGAGGTCCGGATCGACGAGGAGACGCGGATCGTCACCGTCACCATCACGGAGGACTCGAGCACGACGACGGCGGGAGGCACCGTCGAAGAGCAGGACTCCGTCACCGCCACCGGCGTCTGCGAGACCGACGGATCCTTCTCGGCCGAGGTCGTGATCGTGATCGACGATCAACGAGACCTCTGAGCGGGGATCTCCGCCATGGTCGCGTGACGGACGCAGCGCCCGACCGGCAGGGGCCGGCGGGGAGTGGACTGGGAGAACGGTCGGGAGAACGGTCGAGAGGCGCGGCGAGACGTGGATCGAGATCCCGATCGGGATGCCGAACGAGAGAGGAACGAGAGAGGAACGAGAGAGGAACGATCAGCTCGCCGGCGCGGGCTGGCTCCCGCGAACCAGACTCCCGGCCAGCTCGCCCGTCGGCACGCCCTCCTCGAAGGCGACGCGACCCGCCACGATCGTCGCCGTATAGCCGGTCGCGCGCTGGACGAGGCGGCGTCCGCCAGCGGGCAGATCATAGGCGACCGTCGGCTCGTGCAGGGCGAGATGCTCGAAGTCGATCACGTTCACGTCCGCCTTGTAGCCCGGTCGCAGCTGGCCCCGGTCGTAGAGACCCACGAGCTCGGCGGTCTCCTTCGTCTGCATCGAGATCAGTCGCTCGAGCGGGAAGCGCCGGCCTCGCTTCCGGTCACGCCCCCAATGCTGGATCAGGGTCGTCGGGAAGCTCGCGTCGCAGAGCACACCGCAATGGGCTCCTCCGTCGCTGAGTCCGAAGACGGTATGCGGGTGATCGAGCATCTCCTCGACGAAGTCGAGATTGCCCGGCAGGTAGTTGAAGAGCGGATGATAGATGAGCGCCTTGCCGTCCTTCTCGAGCATCATGTCGTAGACGACCTCCTGCGGCGTGCGCCCCTCCCGCTCCGCGATTCCAGCCACGGAGTCCCGGGGATCGGGCTCGTAGTCGGCGGGGTCGCCCAGGCGGAACATCTTGTGGAAGCCGCGGAGGATCTCGTCCACGAGGGGGCCCGCGCTGCGCGGCTCCTCGGACAGGATTCGCGCCCGCACGGCGGGATCGCGCAGCCGCTCGGCACGCTCCTCGACCGAGCGGATCTCGCCCGTGTCCGGATTCAACGCGGTGAGGCCGAAGGAGGGATGGAAGCTGAAGGGATTCAGCGTGGCCGTCAGGCCCAGCAGGACGCCCGTCGCCCGCGGCGGGACCTGACCGCGCATCTCGAGCCCCTGCTCGCGAGCGTGGGTCACGGCCTCGAGCAGCCGACGCCACCAATCGGGCCGCGCGTCCTGCTGCTCGACGGTGATCGAGGCGGGTCGACCCGAGACCTCCGCCATCCGGCGGAACATCTCGAACTCCGACTCGAAGTCGTAGAAGTCGGAGATGCCCTGGAGCACGCCGCGACCGGTCTCCCGGAGCGCCCGGGCGATTCCGACGAGCTCGGCCTCATGGGCTCGGATCGACGGCGTGACGACCCCCTTCGAGTCCTTGTGCTTCTCGGTCCTCGAGGTGCTGAAACCGAGCGCCCCCGCCTCCAGCGCCTCTCTCACGACGCGTGCCATCTCGTCGATCTCTGCGCCGGTCGCCACCTCATGGGCCGGCCCCCGCTCTCCCATGACATAGGCCCGGATGGCCCCATGAGGAATCTGGGTCCCGACGTCGATCGCGAGCGGGGTCGTGTCGAGGGCGTCCAGATATTCGGGGAAGGTCTCCCAACGCCAGCGGATGCCCTCGTGCAGCGCGCTCCCCGGGATGTCTTCGACACCCTCCATCAGGCCGATCAGCCAGTCCCTCTGCTCGGGTCGGCAGGGTGCGAACCCGACTCCACAATTGCCGGTCACGATCGTCGTCACGCCATGCCAGCTCGAAGGCGAGACGAAGGGATCCCAGGTGACCTGGCCATCGTAGTGCGTATGCGCATCCACGAAGCCGGGCGTCACGAT
>CAYXLY010000659.1:0-334 GCA_964466005.1 uncultured Spirochaetaceae bacterium
CGGGCCGAGACGGTCCGGCGGCGATCGCGCGCTCCGTGAGCGTGGAGAGGTGGTCGAAGGCCCTCCTCGCCTCGCCGATCGTGCGGGCCCCATGGATCGTGACCGCGAGCTCGAGGCCCGGATCCGATCGAAGCAGATCGCTCGCCAGCCGGGCGACGGGCTTCAGCTCCCGCGTGCGAGCGGGGGCCAGCAGGAGGATCCAACGAAAAGGCTGTCGCGTCTCCTCCGCACTCTCCGGAGCGCGTCTCGCGCCCTCGGCGCCCGGCAGCCAACGCGTCGGGATCCGGACGAAGAGGATTCCGCCATCCCGTGCTCGCGCCGCCTCGGCCCGGGC
>CAYXLY010000659.1:344-2138 GCA_964466005.1 uncultured Spirochaetaceae bacterium
CGCCTGCGAGAAGCGGAGTCCCGTTCCGAGCGGTCCGGTCCCAGGCTCGGGCCAGAGGGGGGAGTCCCCGCTCTCCGTCGGGGTCAGCAGCGTCGCGGCTCCGGACAACCGAGCCGTCTCGACCGCGAGATTCCACGCCAGCGCCGCACCCAGGATCTCCCCATCCCCGATCGGGATGCCCAGGATCGGAAGCGCCGGGGGGCTCTCCGGTCGATCTCGCTCTCGCGCGAGGTCCGCGGGCGCGCTGCGCGTCGGCTCGGGCTCCGACTCGAGCTCCGGCAGGAAGTAGTGGAGAACGTCAGCGAGATCGCGCGGCAAGGATCCCTCGTCGAGGCGGCGCCCCGAGTGCGAAGAGGGGCCGCGGAGGAGCCGACCTCGAAGCTCGTGCGGAAGGCGGCCAGCCCGATCGGGCCTGCGCGCCCTCGCCCGGGCCATGCCTTCGACTTCGCGTCTCGAGCTCGAGTCGAATCCGCATCCCCCGCTCCCTCTGGATTCGTGTCATGGCCTCGAGTGTCCTGTCCCGGCTCGAGTATCCTGTCCCGGAAGGTCGCCTGCATCCGATCGAGACGTGCGACGAGGGCGGCCCGACGACTCCGACGGCGAGCTTCCGGGGCCGGAGAGGCTAGCGGACGTGCAGGATCGAGTTCGGTTGCCCGGTCGGGCCCGGCGCGGACTGTGGATTGCTCGGATCCTCCCGCCACTCCCCATCGACGACATAACGGTATTGATAGGTGCCCGGCTCGAGCTTCAGGACCTTCGTCCAGACCCGGGTCTGGCCCTCGGAGGCGATGAGGGACCGGACGCCGCGATCCGGAACCCAGCCGTTGAAGTCGCCTGCGATCCGGACGTCTCCGGCGCTCTCGTCCTTGAAGCGGACGACGACCTCGCGAGTCGGTCCGACCTCGAAGATCCCGGATTCGGTCTGGAGGGAGTCGAGGGACCGCTTCTCGGGAGGCGACGCCTCGAGCTCCAGGGCCACCGAAGCGTAGTCCAGAGCCCCGTTCGCAGTCGGCGCATACAGCGAGATCGGCAAGCCCTGGCGTGCGGCCTCTCGCAGCTTCACGTTCAGGCGGATCACGGAATCGAAGCAGAGGTCCTTGAAGAGCTCCCGGATGTCTCCGAGCGTCTGCCGCGCATAGCGCGTCCGACCATCGTAGAGCGTGGGGAGCACGCGCACGTGCAGCTCGTGTCCGATCCGGTCCGAGAGTAGTCCGATCGTCTCGAGCAGCTTCTGGACTCCATCGATCGCGAAGAAGCTCGTCTCCAGCGGAATGACGACCTCGCTCGCTGCACGCAGCGCGTTGAAGGTGAGCAGCCCGACGTTGGGCGGGCAGTCGATCAGGACGAAGTCGTAGAGCGGGGGAAGGCCTTCGAGCGCAGCCGCCAGACGCTCGGTGCGCGCATCGTGTCGCTCGCTGGCGAGCTTCTGCTCGAGCGCCGAGAGCACGATGCTCGACGGCGCGAGGTCGATCTGGTCCGTGACGTCGACGATGACCGAGTCGAGCCGACGGGCGCCTGCGGGCTCGACGAGGACCTCGTACAGGTTCGTCTCGAGATCATCGGGCTCCAGGCCCAGCGCCAGCGTGGCGTGGGCCTGCGGGTCCATGTCCACCACCAGGACGCGGTGGCCATCGGCGGCCAGCGCTCCGGCGAGGTTGACGGTGGTGGTCGTCTTCCCGCATCCCCCCTTCTGATTCACGATCGCGATGACACGCATGACGTCCCCCCCCGAGGCGTTTGCTTGCGCACTCTTCGACGCACGATTCGAGAAGACGAGTCGCCCGCCTCGTCTCC
>CAYXLY010000660.1:0-2137 GCA_964466005.1 uncultured Spirochaetaceae bacterium
TGGAGCACGGCCGCAGGCGCCAGCATCAGTCCCCCGGCCAGAAGCCTACCCAGCGAGAGCGGTCGGATCAGGAGCGCGTCGACCCCGATCCCGAAGCCCTCACGAAGGCTCGTTCCCTCGCCTTCGGTCGCGGCCGATGCGCTCCTCTCCGAGGTCTCCTCGGCGAGCGCCCCAGGAGGCGAGACGGGAGACGAGGCCGCCAGGGCGATCGCCAGGACGAAGGCGCGTAGCGGAGGGCGACTCTCGGGCTTCACGAATCTCATCGACGAGCTCCCGGCCGGTGCGCTCGCGGGCTTGCGAGCCTGGATTCCGTGTTTCCTGCGCCATGGCCTCTCGTCCCAGGCGCGCGGCCCCCTGCGCGCTTCGCGGGCACCGGTCTTCATACGCGAACGCGCACGCGGGTCGTGGGCATCGCCATGGGCGTCGAAGGCTCGACGGAGGGTATCGCAGGCCGGCGCGGAACGGAGCCTTCATCGAACCGCGAGTCAGTCCGAGAGGCGCTATGGTCGCCGACGACGCTCTAGACGCACGAGGCTGGACACGTGGCGACATCGCAGCTCGATCCCGAACGCTACCGCGCCCTTCGCATCGAACGCGAGGTCGCCCCCGGTGTCCTGCGCGTGCGCATCGATCATCCGACGAGCGCCTTGAACGCCGTCGACGGGCTGCTCCACGACGAGCTGACGCGACTCTTCGCCGACCTGAAGCGCGAAGACGAGGCGCGCGCCGTCGTCTTCACCGGCTCGGAGCGCGTCTTCAGCGCCGGAGGCGACTTCGGCTGGTTTCCCACCCTCGACGACCTCGGTCGCCTCGAGGCCCTGCGGCGCGATGCGAAGCAGATGATCTGGGACCTGCTCGACGTGCCGATCCCCATCGTATCCGCCATCAACGGCCCGGCCGTCGGGCTCGGCGCCTCGCTGGCGCTCCTCTGCGACACGATCTTCATCGCGGAGAGCGCCCATGTGGCCGACCCGCACGTGGCGGTGGGCATCGTCGCCGGCGACGGCGGGACCGCGATCTGGCCGCTCGCGCTGGGCCCCGCTCGCGCCAAACGATATCTCTTGACGGGGGATCCCGTGCCCGCAGCCGAGGCGGAGCGGATCGGCCTCGTGAACCGCGTCGTCCCGGACGAAGCGCTCCAGGACGAAGCGCTCGCCTTCGCGACGCGCCTCGCCCGGGGAGCGCCCCTCGCCCTGCAGTACACCAAGCAGGCCGTGAACAAGCTCGTGAAGGACGCCCTCAATACCGCCTTCGACACGTCGACGGCTCTCGAGATCGTGACCTTCCAGAGCGACGATCATCGGGAGGCGCTGGCGGCGATCCGCGAGCGGCGCAAGCCGGAGTTCCGGGGCCGTTAGGCGTCGACCCTCGAGAGGGTCGGCCGGCGAGGACCGCGAGAGCCACGGGGACCGTGGGCAGGAGGATGCAGACGATGGCCGGAATCGAGCTCTACGAGGCCATGAGTACGCTCCGCGCCGTACGCCGCCTGCGCCCCGACCCGATCCCCGAGGCCGTCCTCTCCCGGGTCCTGCTGGCTGCGAGCTGGGCTCCGACGGGGGGCAACACCCAGCCCTGGCGCGTCCTCGTCGTCCGCGACGCCGAGGCCAAGGAAAGACTCGGCGCGCTCTACTCCGAGCGATGGCATGCCTACGCCGCCCATCACCTCACGCTGATCGCCGATGCGCCCGACGAGGTGAAGGCGTCGACGCACAAGATGCTCGACGCCGGCAATCACCTCGCCGACCACTTCGCGCAGACTCCGGCCGTCCTCGTCTTCTGCTTCAACCCGAAGAACATGGCGATCACGGACGCGAAGCTCGACCGCGTCTCCGTCGTCGGGGGCGCCTCGATCTATCCCGCGGTGGAGAACGCCCTCCTCGCCTGTCGGGCGGAGGGGCTGGGCTGCGTCCTGACGACGCTCCTCTGCCAGTGCGAGGAGGAGGTTCGCGCGATCCTCGAGATTCCCGATCCCTGGGCGACCGCCGCCGCGGTCCCGATCGGCTACCCGCTGCTGGGGGGCCATGGACCGATCCGGCGCAGACCCATCGAGAAGCTCGCCTTCGCCGATCGCTGGGGCGTCCCCTGGGACGGAGGTGATCCTTCCTCCGGCTGACTCCACGCGATTCGGGACCGATTC
>CAYXLY010000661.1:0-2137 GCA_964466005.1 uncultured Spirochaetaceae bacterium
AGACGACCTCGAGCGCGTCGGTGATCCGGGCGAGATCGAGGCCGGCTGGACCGATCAGCCCCTGCTTCAGGCCGTCGATCGCGCCCAGGATCGGCTCGTACTGACCGAGCAGGAGCAGGAGATACCCGCCCGAGATCCCGGGCAGGATCATCGCCGAGGCGCCGGCGACTCCCGAGAGCAGAAGCAGCGGAAGGCTGCGTGCACCGCCCCCTCCGGCGGTGGATTCGAGCGCCATCAGGATCATCAGCCCGAAGGAGAAGGCGGCTCCGATCCACAGCGAGGGCGTCGCCGGGCGCGCGAGTCGCCAGACGAGAGGCAATCCGCCCAGCGTCAATCCGATGAAGAAGCTGTACATCAGGGGCCGCTGCTCGACGACCAGCGTCTTCGTCGGGCCGGCGAGCAGGCCGATGGCGGCGACGGCCGCCCCGCCGATGACCGCAAGGACGATCAACGGGCGGGCCTGCAGGCGAAGCCGCGTGACCTCCGCGATCGAGTGGATGAAGGTCGGATACACGCCTGCGGCGAGCAGCATCGTCCCGCCGCTGATCCCGGGAACCAGGTTCGCGAGGCCCATCAGGACACCACCGACGAGGCCACGGGGAAGGAAGACAGCGAGCGGCGTCTCCTCGATCCGTCGCACGACCTTTCCCGCGGATTCCGATTGCGACAAGAACGTCTTCCTCCGTCGGCTACTCTAGCAAGGACCTGGACCCCGGATCGACGCAGAGGAGCAGCCCGATGTGCGGTCGAATCACACTGAGCGCGTCGGCCGCAGAGATCGCGGCGGGCTTCGCGCTGGAGGTCGAGTCGCTGCGAGAGCGGGATGGCGGCGATCTCCGGCCGCGTTTCAACGTGGCTCCCTCCCAGGACCTGTTGACCGTGACGCTCGATGCGGCCGGGGGTAGACGGGTCGGGTGGAGGCGCTGGGGGCTCGTGCCCGCCTGGGCAGAGGATTCCTCGATCGGAGCCCGGCTCTTCAACGCGCGCTCGGAGACGATCGCCGAAAAGCCTTCGTTCCGGGCCGCCTTTCGGAGTCGACGATGCGTGGTGGTGGCGGATGGCTTCTACGAGTGGACATCCCGGGCACGGGACCATCGGCCCCATCATCTGCGGGCGCGGGACGGGAGCCTGCTCGGCCTCGCGGGACTCCACGAGCTCTGGCAGGGGCCCGATGGTGCGAAGATCGAGTCCTGTACGGTGCTCACGACGGAGGCGAATCGGGACGTGGCCTGGATCCATCCCCGCATGCCGGTGATCCTCGACGATCGAGGGGTCGAGGCCTGGCTCGAGCCGGGCAGTGACGTGGAGCGCCTGAGCGCGTGGCTCGCGCCCGCCGCAGAGGGCCTGCTCGAGTCGCGTCCCGTGAGCCGGCGCGTCAACGACCCGCGTCGGGACGACGTCGAGTGCCTGGCGGTCGATCACGGCGTCGAGCAGCAGCCCGGCCTCTTCCCGTGACGGGCCGGAGAGTCGAGCAGAAGGGACGGCGGGGACCGCTCGCCCCGTGCCTTTCGACCGCAGTCGACGCTCTCGGCTCGCGCGAGGTCCGGCGATGAACGCGCGCGTTCTCGGGCGACGTCTCTGTCTGGTCGGGATCGCGCTTCTCTATGCCGGCTCGATTCCGTGGTACCGCGAGCCCGACGAGCCGCTCCGGGTCTGGCTGGGACTGCCCGACTGGGTGGCGATCGCGATTCTCTGCTATGTCGGGGTCGCGATCCTGAACGGGTTGGCCTGGCGCTGGACCGAGGTTCCGGACGACGAGTCGGAGACGCGCTCGTGAGCTTCGGTGCCTGGGGTGTCGGAGGGCTGCTCGCCTATCTTCTGGCTCTGCTGGTCGTGGCCGAGGTGGCGCGCCGTGCGCGTCGGGACGCCTCGCCGAGCGATCACTTTCTGGCGAGTCGCTCGCTCGGGACCTTCGTCCTCTTCCTCACGCTCTACGCCACGGCCTACAGTGGGAACTCACTCCTGGGCTATCCCGGGCGCGCGTATCGCAGCGGCTTCTCCTTCGTGATGGCGACGGGCTTCATGATGTCGATCGTCGTCGTCTTCCATGCTCTGGTGCCCGACGGCGATACCGGCGAGCGCCGGGAGAGCCGCGGCGAGCGCCGTTTCTGCAAGCACTGCGGCAGCGCCCTGTGGG
>CAYXLY010000662.1:0-2133 GCA_964466005.1 uncultured Spirochaetaceae bacterium
CTCCTTCAGCCGCTGGAGAGCCATGGGGTCGGCGCGCAGGTCGGCGCCGTGCTCCTTCTCGAAGAGATGCGCGAGCGCGTCGACGATCACGTTGTCGAAGTCCTCGCCGCCGAGGAAGGTGTCGCCGTTGGTGCTCAGGACCTGGAAGACGCCGTCGCCGAGCTCGAGGATGGAGACGTCGAAGGTGCCGCCGCCGAGATCGAAGACGACGATCTTCTGGTCGTCGGTGCGGTCGATGCCGTAGGCGAGGGCCGCGGCGGTCGGCTCGTTGATGATCCGCATCACCTGGAGGCCCGCGATGCGGCCGGCCTCCTTGGTGGCCTGGCGCTGGGCATCGTTGAAGTAGGCCGGCACCGTGATGACGGCCTGCTCGACGGGCTCGCCGAGATACTCCTGGGCGGTCTCCCGCATGCGCGCGAGCACCATCGCCGAGATCTCCTGGGGCGAGCACGCGCGGCCGTCGATCTCGACCCAGGCGTCGCCGTTGTCGGCGGCGATGATCTCGAAGGGGGCGACCCGGGAGAAGACCTGCACCTCCTCGGCCTCGAGCTTGCGTCCGATCAGACGCTTGACGGCGAAGATGGTGCGCGCGGGGTTCGTGATGGCCTGACGCTTGGCGATCTGTCCGACGAGCTTCTCGCCGCTCTCGGTGAAGGCGACCATCGAGGGTGTCGTTCGGGCTCCCTCGACATTCGCGATCACCTCGGCCTGGTCGCCCATCATCACGGAGACGCATGAGTTCGTGGTCCCGAGATCGATGCCGATGACCTTGCTCATGCCCATCCATCCCCTGCCGGTCTGTCTTCCCGGCTCGTCTGCCTAGCCCGTCGCGCCACCTCCCCCGGCCGAATCGCCGTCGGCCTCGCGAGAGATGAGGACCCGCGCCGGACGCAGCATCCGGTCGTGGACGCGGTAGCCCTTCTGGAGCACCTGCAGGACGGTGTTCGGCGGGACCTCCGCGTTCGGGACCTGCCCCATCGCCTCGTGGACCGCCGGGTCGAAGGGCTGCCCCTCCGCCTCGATCGTCGTCACGCCGTGCTTGGCCAGCGCCCCGAGGAGCTCGCGATGGACCAGCTCGACGCCGTCGAGGACGCCCTGGACCTCGCTCGCCCCTCCCCCCTGCGCTCCGTGCTCCAGAGCGCGTTCCAGATTATCGACCGCCGAAAGCAGATCCTTGACGAGATTCTGGTGGCCGAATTGCAGGCTCTCGTGCTTCTCCTTGAGGCTCCGCCGGCGGAAGTTGTCGAACTCCGCGTGCAGCCGGACGTAGCGCTCCTCGGTCTCCTCGCACTCCTTGATCTTGTCCTCGTAGAGGCCCTTCAGATCCTGGAGCTCCTTCGAGAGCATCTCGATCGTGAGCTTGTCCGAGGAGGGCGCCTGCTGTGCGGCCTCGGAGGATCCCGCGGGATTGGAGCCCCCTCGGCGGGACTCCATCGCCTCGGTCGCCTCACGCAGGGCCTGCTCCATCTCGCGGCTCGCCGGGATCCGGGGGCCGTCCTCTTCCGGACTCGTGTCGTCGTCGGGCAGATCACTCATTCTGGACTCGTCCATCCTTAAGCTCGGGCTCGCCTCGGCTCGCCTCGATCCGGGCTCGTCGAGAGGCCGCCCTGGGGCTCGGGAGCCGAGGGCTCTGGAATTCACGGCTCGGGCCGACTCGTGAAGCGCGCCTCGACCGCTCCGCGCGCGATCCACGCACGATCCACGCCCGATCGACGCCCGCGCGATCGATGAAGGGGACGCTAATCACGATTTGCCGCTCGGCCAGGGGGTAGGCTGACCTCCGCTCAGGCGAGAAGCTTTCGCGTCACCAGCTCGGAGCAGTAGCGGACGAGAGGAATCACCCGTCCATAATCCATTCGCTGAGGGCCGATCACCCCGAGGACTCCCAGTGACTCGCGGGGACGAGGCGTCCCATAGGGAACCGCGATCAGGGCGCAATCGCGCAGAGCCGGCTCACCCAGCTCCTCGCCGAGAGACAGCGCCAGGCCCACGCGCCCCGCGCGGCCTTCGGTCCCGGTCGCCTCGGAGACGTCGATCTGACGCAGGAGGTCGAGCAGCCGTGCATTCGTCTCGAGCGCCGCGAAGAGCCCCCGGATCCGCTCGGGATCGGCGAACTCCGGCTGGTCGAGGAGC
>CAYXLY010000663.1:0-2129 GCA_964466005.1 uncultured Spirochaetaceae bacterium
TCCATCCACGAGCGCAAGACGGCGGCGCTCTTCCAGGCGGCTCTCGTCGGGGGGGCGGCGCTCGGCGGAGCCGACGCAGGTCAGCGGGAGGTCCTGGAGCAGGTCGGCCGCGACCTGGGCGTCGCCTTCCAGATTGCGGACGATCTGCTCGACGCCGAGAGCGAGGAGGGCACGAGCATCCTTCGGCTGAGCGGGGCCGGCGAGGCCGCAGAGGCGGCCGAGCGACTCCTGCAGAGGGCGCTCGCACGCCTGGAAGGCTGGGGAGAGCGGACGGAGCCGCTGCGCGAGCTGGCGCGCCACGCGGTGCGGAGGAATCGATGAGCGGTTCTGGAGACGAAGGATTGCGACTGCTCCACGGGATCGAGCGACCCTCGGATCTGAGAGCCCTGCCGAGAGACCAGGTCGAGCAGGTCGCGACGGAGATCCGCGAGGAGATCCTCGAGCGGGTCTCCCAGACCGGCGGCCATCTCGCGTCGAGCCTCGGTGCGGTCGAGCTCATCACGGCCATCCACTACGTCTTCGAGACGCCGTTGGATCGACTCGTGCTCGACGTCGGGCATCAGGGCTACCCGCACAAGATGCTGACGGGCCGCCGCGAGGACTTCGAGACGATCGGCCAGCGAGGCGGAATGTCGAAATTCCTCCGTCGCCAGGAGTCGGAGTACGACCATTTCGGGGCGGGGCACGCGGGGACGTCGATCTCGGCGGCCCTCGGAATGGCCCGCGCCAAATACCATCGGGGTGAGGACGGCGTCGTGATCGCCCTGATCGGCGACGGGGCGATGACGGCCGGAATGGCCTTCGAGGCGTTGAATCATGCCGGCGATCTCGCGGAGAAGAACCTGATCGTGGTCTTGAACGACAACGAGATGTCGATCGACCCGAACGTCGGAGCGCTCTCCTCGTATCTCTCCCGCAAGCTCTCGGCGCCGATGGTGCGTCGGATGAAGGGCTGGGCTCGCGAGTTCCTCTCCGGCATGCCCGGGGACATGCTCCATTGGGCGCGCAAGGCCGAGGAGTCGCTGAAGGTCTTCTTCTCGCCGGGGCTGCTCTTCGAGGCGCTCGGGTTCCGGTACGTGGGGCCGATCCAGGGCCACCGGATGGACGTCGTGCTCGAGACCTTCGAGAACGTCAAGGAGATGGTGGCGAACGGGTCCGGGCCGGTCCTGATCCACGCCATCACCGAGAAGGGGCACGGCTATGCGCCCGCCGAGGCGGACCCCCTCAAATATCATGGCGTCGGCCAGTTCGACGTCCCGTCCGGGCGATTCGCGCCGAAGAAGCCAGCGCCTCCGACCTACACGCACGTCTTCTCGGACGCCCTCATCCAGCTGGCTCGAGAAGACGAGCGCATCGTCGCCATCACGGCCGCGATGGCTTCCGGGACCGGACTCGACCGCTTTCAGCGCAGCTTCCCGAAGCGCTTCTACGACGTCGGAATCGCAGAGCAGCACGCGGTGACTTTTGCAGCGGGGCTCGCCGCGGAGGGCATGAAGCCGGTCGCGGCGATCTACTCGACCTTCCTGCAGAGGGCCTTCGATCAGGTCGTCCACGACGTCTGCCTGCAGAACCTCGACGTCACCTTCGCGCTCGATCGCGCGGGACTCGTGGGCGCCGACGGCGCCACCCATCAGGGGCTCTTCGACTTCGCCTATCTGCGATCGCTCCCGAATGCCGTCGTGATGGCGCCCAAGGACGAGAACGAGCTCCCGCACATGCTCGCCGCGGCGATCGCCCATCCGGGGCCCGCGGCCATCCGCTTTCCCCGCGGCGCGGGGCTGGGCGTCTCGCTCGATCCGGACATCAAGAAGCTTCGGCTCGGAGAGTCCGAGCTGCTGAGGGATGGAGCGGATGCGGCGATCCTGGCGATCGGGGCCACGGTGCATCCGGCCCTCGAGGCGGCTGGAGAGCTCGCCGCCGACGGGATCTCCTGCTCCGTGCTGAATGCACGCTTCGTGAAGCCCCTCGATCGCGACCGCATCTGCGAGCTCGCCCGGCGCTGCGGAGCCCTGGTCACCGTCGAGGAGCACAGCGCCATGGGCGGCTTCGGCAGCGCGGTGCTGGAGCTGCTGGCGGAGCAGGGGCTCTCGACGCCGGTCCAGATTCTCGGTGTCCCGGACGCCCTGATC
>CAYXLY010000664.1:0-2126 GCA_964466005.1 uncultured Spirochaetaceae bacterium
GAGATCTACACGTACTGACACACTCTTTCCCTACACGACGCTCTTCCGATCCTCTGCGTCCTCGTCTCCTCTCGTTCCCCTGTCCGGGAGCTTGTCCGGGAGGCGGGAGCCTGTCCGGGAGGAGAGACGCACCTATGATTCCACAGACCGCGGGGATTGCGGCACGCGCCTCGACGGAGCGCGAGGCAGCCCGCCCCCCAGCGGCTCGTGCCCCTGGGATCGAGTCAGTCCTCGGGCTCGGGACGCCGTCCGCGTCGACTCTTCAGCGCACCACGCTGGCGCTTGGTCTCGAGGCGGCGCTCCCGCGAGCCCCGGGTCGGCCGGGTCGGCTTTCGGGGAGGCGCCCGACGCAGGGCCTCGTCGACGATCTCCCGGAGTCGCTCGCGAGCCTGCTCGCGATTGCGCTGCCGGCTCCGGTGGCTCGAGGCGTGCACGATCAGCTCTCCATCCCGGGTGAGCCTCCGTCGCAACCGCGCCTCGGCCCGCACCCGCGCCTCGGCCGGGAGCCCCCGCGTGTCGCGCAGGCGCCAGCGCAGCGTGACCCGGGTCGCGGAGGTGTTCACGTGCTGGCCCCCGGGTCCGCCGGACCGACTCGCCTGCTCCTCGATCTCGTCTCCGGGAATGAAGCCGCCTTCCGTGAGCGGCAGATCGGCCAGGGACCGCGTCGGGTCGGCGGCGGTCTCCTCGTCTTCTTCCACCCCGACCTCCCCTCCGCGTGGTTGCGGGACGTGCGGACTCCCCTGTCCGTCCCTTCACGCGGCGTGCCGATCCCGAGCGCTCCTCGGCTCGTCGGTCGAGCCTTCCCGCGCGGACGAGGGCGGGTGCATCGGAGAATCCGGCAGTCAGGGATCCCCCTCGGCCCCGGCCTCCGATCGCGTCCAGTCGCGATTTGCGGGTTGCCGCTGCAGCTGCCGCTACCGATGCAGCTGCAGAGAGTCGCGCGCCTCGAGGGGAGCCCGACCGCACCCGGGTCAATCTCAATCGTCGATGCAGGCGAGTCCGTAGAGGACGCCGGGCAGTCCCACCGGTCCGGTCCCCGCCTCATCCAGCCATCGACTCTCGAGGGACTCGGCCGCGGCAGCGCGAGAGAGCGCCGCCGCCGAGGGGTCCACCTGACGGGCGATCCGAGCCACCCCCCGACCCGAGTCGAAGATCCGCTTCTCGACGCGGCTCTCGAGGGCGACGGCGATCGCGAGACGCGCGTCGCGGAGCGCGCTGACGGGCTGGTCCTCGCTTCTCCAGGTCGGTCCGGCGATGCCGACGGCGCAGATCCGGCCCCCCTCTTCCGGCGGGTCGAGAAGCCAGCCGGGGTAGTCCGGTGCGGGCAGCTCCCTCAGCGTGACGTCCGGCCAGCAGGCGAGAGCGAAGACCTGACGCACGCGGCTGCGGACGCCCTGACGCGGATCGGTGTCGGCCCAGAGCGCCACGACGCGAGCGTCGGCGAGAACGCCCGAGAGAGCCTGGGCAGAGATCGCGAAGGAGCCGTCCGATCCATCTCCGGTGATGGACTGCACGTCGACGGCCAACGCATCCACCGCGAGCGCCTCGATCGCCGCGAGGCGCGCAGAGCGGATGGAGTCGCGCGGGTTCAGAGTGGGGCCCGAGGAGCCGATGCCGCAGCCCTCGGGCGGCAGGTCGATCCACCGCTGCAGGATGGCTGCTCGCGCCGAGGAAGAGCCGGCTCCGCCTTCGTCCCGAGGCCCGCCGGCGTCGGAGCCGGCGCAGGCCGCGAGTCCCAGAAGGACCGCGACCTGCACCCAGGAAATCCCGCGTTCGTGCCTCGCCGGAGGACGGCTAGTAATCCTCCATCTCCTCGTCGAGCTCGGCGAAGGACTTCCGGGAGCGCGACTCGATGAAGGTCCGGAGCTTGTCCGACATCTCGTCCATCTCGCGCACGGAGTTGTTGAAGGCCTCGATGTCGAGCGCCACCAGCATGTAGAGCTGGCTGGACGGGGAGATCCAGGAGTCCTGGACCGACGTGCCGTTCAGGGTCGCCTTCGAGAGGCTCACCGTCGTCGAGGTGAACTGCTCGGCCGTCATCTCCGACTCTCCGTCGGTCACCTGCTCCTGATAGTCCTTCACCATGTTCTTGACCTTGGTCTCGAGCGTGCGGCTGATCTCGGTGC
>CAYXLY010000665.1:0-2125 GCA_964466005.1 uncultured Spirochaetaceae bacterium
CCCTCCCTCCCTCCCTCCTTCCCTCCAGATCGGCCTGCACGGCGAAAGCCTCGAAGTCCCGATCGCAAGGCACGTCGACCCGCAGCCTCGCCAGCTCGCGGGAGAGCCGAGCCAGGTCGGAGTGCTCGAGCAGGCCTTCGCGGGCGCGCTTGGCCTTCACCTGCTCGGCGCCGTCGAGCAGCGCATCGAGCGATCCCCACTCCGAGATGAGCTTGGCAGCGCCCTTCTCTCCGATCCCCTTCACGCCGGGGATGTTGTCACTGGGATCGCCGACCAGCGCCCGCAGGTCCAGGAGCTTCGCGGGGGGCACGCCGAAGCGTTCCTCGACGGCCGCCTCGTCGATCTGCCGTCCCTTCATGGTGTCGAGCAGCACGACACCGGGCTGGACGAGCTGCATCAGATCCTTGTCCGTCGAGACGATCCGGACCTCCATCCCTTCCGGCGCGGACTCGACGAGGGTCGCGATCACGTCGTCCGCCTCGAAGTCGGGCACCTCCAGGATCGGCACGTGGAATGCCTCGCAGAGCACGTCGACCAGGGGCAGCTGGACCGTCAGGTCTTCGGGCTGCGCGTCGCGGCCGGCCTTGTACTCGGGATAGATCTCCCGCCGGAAGCTCCCGCCGCGCGGATCCTTCGCGACCACGAGATGGGTCGGTCGCTCCTCCCGGAGCACCTTCATCAACATCGTGACGAACCCGTAGGCTGCGTTCGTGGGTCGACCGTCCGGAGCGCGCAGCCCCGGCAGCGCGAAGAAGGCGCGATAGACCGTATTCGCGCCGTCGATGATGACGAGACGCGCATCGCTCCCGGTGGAGCCTTGCCCCTCGGAGGAGTCGGAGGAGTCGGAGGCGTCGTTCTCGGATTCCATGGCCGCGATGGTATCGCGCCTGGCCGCCCTGCCTAGGAAGACCCGGCCGGGACCAGCGTCGAGCGCGGAGGCGGCGTCGGCGGGGCGACGTCGATCCTCGCCGGCTCCGTGAGGATCCCCCGGATCACGATGTCGATGGCATGCTCGTAGAGAGGCTCGAGAGGACGCTTACGGATCTTCCTTCGGGCCTTCGTATTGTCGGACTCGATCAGGGCGTTCGCGATCGACCACAGGACATGGGCGATCTCCCAGGTATCGTGCTCGACGAACTCGCCCTCCCGAACGCCCCGCTCCAACACCCCGTTCAGGATGTTCAGGCTGAACTCCCAGTAGCGAGCCGTCTCCTCGATCGCCTCTCGAGGGAGGTCCCCGATCACGCTCTCGTTGTCGATCGCCCAGAAGATCTGGAAGTTGTCCGGATGATCCAGCCAGTGCTGGAAGTAGAATCGCGCGATCGAATGCAGCCGCTCGATCGCGTTCTCCCCGCGCGTGGCCGCCTCCTCCATCCGGACGACGAAATCCTGGGAGTTCCGGGCCAGGACGGCCACGTAGAGATCGGCCTTGCTCTCGAAGTAGCGGTAGAGCGTGCCCTTCGCGACGCCCGCCTTGTCGGCCATCTCGTCGAGGTTGGCCTTCATGAAGCCGTCGCGAAAGAAGACGTCTCGCGCGGCATCCAGGATCCGACGGCGGCTCTCGGCCTTCTTCTGGTCTCGCGTCATAGGCTGCTTCCGAACGCTCCCCGGACGCCCTCGCCCGAGGGTACTATGTCCCTCCTGGGCTCGTCGCGCAACATAACGCTCGCCGTCCTCCCGGGAGACGCTCGCGGCCGCCGCGGACTCCATCCCGGACGCCGCGGGAGCGCGGCTGCGGCCTCAGGAGTCCAGGGAGTCACTCCCGTCGTATCGAAGGCCATCGAAGAGGACGGTCTGGATGTAACGTTCCCCGAAATCACAGATGATGGTCGCGATCGTCTTGCCGGCATTGCCGGGTCGCGACCCGTACTCGATCGCCGCCGCCACGTTCGCTCCGGCGGAGATCCCGCAGAAGATGCCCTCCTCGCGCGCGAGCCGGAGCGCCATCTCGACCGCTCGATCGTTCGAGATGGTGATCACCCCGTCGAGCGTGTCGGTCTCGAGCACCTCGGGCACGAAGCCCGGACCGATGCCCTGGATCTTGTGGGGTCCGGGCGAGCCCCCGGAGAGGATCGGGCTGTCCTCGGGCTCGACCGCGACCACCAGCACGTCGCGCCGCGCCTTC
>CAYXLY010000666.1:0-2123 GCA_964466005.1 uncultured Spirochaetaceae bacterium
TGACGGGCAGATCGGGTCCCGAGGGCGATTCGGCCAGCAATCCGGCGAGCGCCTCGAGGTCGATCCAGAGATTGTTGGTGTTGAAGAAATGGTGCTTCTCGACGTCCTGGAAGGAGGCGAGGTCCTCTTCGGGACATTGTGCCACCTCGCGCAGGACGAGCCGGCCTTCGCGCCGGGCCAGATGCCCACCCTTCTTGTCGGCCTCGGTCCGCTCGGCGACCTCCATCGCGAAGGGCAGCTCCCGCTCGACGAACCAGCCCAGGATCGCCGGGTCGAGGACGGCGCCCAGATTGTCCGCATTCGAGACGAACGCATAACGGATTCCGTGGTCGAGGAGACGATCGAGCATGCCCGAGCTCTGCAGGGCGATGTAGAGGTCGCCATGACCCGGTGGACACCACTCGAGGGAAGGATCCTCGGGCCACTCGACGGGCAGCCCCGACTCGGCATCCACACGGGGCACCTTGTGCTGCAGGAAGTCGAGCGGAAGCTCGCCCGGAAGATCCGGGTAGGCCGCCAGCGCCTGCAGCGAGTCCTCCCGGGTCCGGTAGCTGTTCATGAGCACCAGCGGCAGCGACACGCCCCAGGCCTCGCGCTGCCAGAGCACCTGCCGAGCGATGAGATCGAGGAACGTGAGCTCATCGCGGATCGGCAGCAGGCTCTTGGCGCGGGAGAGCCCCATGCTCGTTCCCAACCCACCGTTCAGCTTGATCACCGCCGTCCGTCGAGCCGCCTCCCGTCCCCGCCGTGCCTCGCGCTCGAGACCTTCGAGACGCGGCAGCGTCTCCACCGGCTCGAGCTCGGCCTCGCCGATCGTCGTCGCCCCCCCCGCCGTCACGAAATCGAGGTTCCGCAGGAAGGACCGGATCGCGATCTCCGGAAGGCCCTCCGATCGCATCCGCTCCGAGAACCGCTTCGAGGCCGTCTCTCTCATCGCCACGCACTCCCTGCTCTCTCGCCCGCCCCCGGGCCGCTCGATCCCGCTTCACTGCCGTCCCTGGGTCCAGGATCATGCTCCATCGGGAGGCCGGCCGGATCGGGGAGGATACGATAGAGCGTCCGTCGAATCGCATCGGATCCCGCTCCACCGCCCGACCGGACGAGCTAGCCTCGGAGGCACCCGTCGCGAGGCATGCGACCTCGCGCTCCGACGGCGAAACCGCGGTCGCGGTCGCGGTCGCGGTCGCGGTCGCGGTCGCGGTCGCGGTCGCGGCGAAAGTGTCATGGATCCCGTCGCCCTGGAGGAGCTTCCGCTTTGCCCGCTCAGCAGATCCGGATCGAAGACCTCGCCCACCCCGTCCTCAACGAGGCGCAGAAGGCCGCCCTCGCCTTCGGCGAGCAGACCCGGACGGAGCTTCGCATTCCGGCCGTTCTCGACGCCGCCCGGTCGCGCACCGGGCTCGACGATTTCGGTCCGACGGACTTCGAGGAGCGACTCGGCCTCTGGCTCTCCGAGATGGACGAGGATCCGGAGCGGACCGGCCTCGGCCGCCTGGGGCTCTTCAATGATTGCGTGCGCTACGCCTCGAACCGCCTCCTGATTCGGGACCTGCTGAAGCGGCATCCCGAGATCTCCGACATCGAGATCCGGCGGCCGATCATCGTGATCGGCCTGCCGCGCTCGGGCACGACGCATCTGGTCAATCTCATCGCCTCCGATCGACGCCTGCGTTCCATGCCGCTCTGGGAGGGCTCCGAGCCCGTCCCGAATCCTCGGGACGCGGCCCGTCCCGACGGAGTCGATCCCCGGTATCAGCGCTGCGCCGAAGCCTGGGAGCAGCTTCGCACCGGGTCCCCACTGATCGCGGCGATGCACCCGATGGAGCCGGACCACATTCACGAAGAGCTCGAGCTGATGCTCCCCGACTTCACCAGCTACAACCTGGAGTGGGTCGCCCGCTGCCCCCGGTGGCGCGACCATCTCCTCTCCCACGACCAGACGCCGCACTACCAGGGGATGCTCAAGACCGGCCTCCAGATCCTGCAGTGGTTCCAGCCGCGGGAGCGGTGGGTGCTGAAATGCCCCCAGCATCTCGAGCAGATGGGTCCGCTGATGGCGACCTTCCCGGATGCCACGATCGTCGTCACCCATCGTGACCCCGTCTCGGTGATCCAGTCCGCCG
>CAYXLY010000667.1:0-2112 GCA_964466005.1 uncultured Spirochaetaceae bacterium
CGGGCCAGCAGCGTCGCGCCGCGTTCGATGTCGGTCCATTCGGTCCGCTCCTCCGGCGCGTGGCTGACGCCGCCGACCGACGGGACGAAGATCAGCCCGGCGGGGACGTGGCGCGCGAAGGTCTGCGCGTCGTGCCCCGCGCCGGACGGCATCCGGCGGGCGCTGTAACCCGACGCGGCGGCGAGCGCGGTCAACCGGTCGGCGGCCGTCGCGTCGAGCGCTGTCGGCGGCAGCCAGCTCTGCTCGGCGATCGAGACGGCGAGCCCGTGCGCCGCCGCGGCCGTCTGCTTGCCCGGCTGGTCGATGGTGCCGCTGCTGAATCGCAGCCGCAGTCCGAGCGCATCCATCCAGGCCGTCGCCATGGCTGCGGTCTGGGGTAGCTGATAGAAGAGCGTTCCGGCATA
This sequence comes from uncultured Spirochaetaceae bacterium, assembly GCA_964466005.1. GTDB lineage: Bacteria > Myxococcota_A > UBA9160 > UBA9160 > UBA4427 > UBA4427. The sequence continues at coordinate 405 of CAYXLY010000667.1, forward strand.
CACCGCGATCGCATCGGGTCCGTGCTCGCGCAGGATCGTCTGGAGACGCTCGGCCACCTCGTCCATCGCCCGGTCCGAGGGAATCGGCTCCAGATCGCCGGTCGGACCGCGCTTCTGCGAATGGCGGAGCCGGTGCGGGCTCGTATGCATCTCGGGGAAATGCTTGCCCTTGAGGCAGAAGAATCCCTCGGAATGCGGATTCTCCCGGTCGCCCCGCGCCGAAATCGGCCGCCCGACATCGTCGATCTCGACCACGATCGGGCACAGCGCCGTACAGATGCGACACAGGCTCTTCGACTCCATCGCGTCAGCCGTTCATCCAGACGCCTGCGTCGACCACCAGCGTCTGGCCGGTCATGAGGCGGCTGTCGTCGGAAGCCAGGTATACGGCGGTACCCGTGAGATCGTCGGGCTGGAGCGTGCTGCCGAGGGGAGCCCCCTTCTCGAGGCCTTCGATCGCGAACTCGGGCACGATCTTCTTCGTCGCCTCGGACATCGTGACGCCGGGTGCGATCGCGTTGACGCGCACGCCGACCGGCCCCGATTGCCTCGCCATCATCTTCGTCAGATAGATGAGCCCGGACTTCGACAGCCCGTAGGCGTTCGTCGAGAAGTTCTCGAACGGCATCGGCGGCAGGGGCAGCGGGTATGCGGCCGTCGACGAGATGTTGATGATCGAGCCGCTTCCCTGCTCCTTCATGAACGGAAAGACCGCGCGTGCGCAGATCAGCTGACCGATCAGGTTGATCTCGAGGGTCTTCCGCAGGTAGTCGATGCTCTGATCCAGGATGTCCTGGTCGTAGTAGAGCGCCGCGTTGTTGATCAGCACGTCGAGGGAGCCGAACTCGCCGTTCACGCGCTCCGCCATCTCGCGAGTCGCCTCCTCGCTCGTGATGTCGACGGTGAGAGCGATGGCGCGGCCACCCCGGTCCGTGATCTCGCGAGCGACCGCCTCCGCCTGCTCCTCTCGAAGATCGGCGATCCCGACCGACGCGCCCTCTTCCGCGAACCGCAGGCAGTAGGCGCGCCCGATCCCCTGCGCTCCTCCCGTGATGATCGCCGTCTTGCCCTCGAGCCTGCCGTGCCTGGTCATGCGCAATCCTCCTTGCATGGGATGCGTTCAGGGTACCACCGAACGGCGGCGAACGGACTCCTTCGCGCCATGAAGGGAGCCCCCTCGACGTCGCAGCAGCCGCCCCGACTCCGGCTCGATCTGGTGTAGAATCGAACGGTCCGGGCTCATGAATGACCGGGGAAAGCTGAAAGCTGGAAGGGAGAGACATGGCGCTCTGGGAAGAGGCCCGACTGCTGATCGACGGAGAGCTGGTCGAGGCGACCGGGAGAGGACGCTTCGAGAACCTGAATCCCGCGACCGAGGAGGTGATCGGCGAGGTCCCCGACGCCTCGACCGAGGACGTCGAGCGCGCGATCTCCGCGGCCCGGCGTTGCTTCGACGAGAGCGACTGGTCGAGGGACCATGCGTTCCGCTCTCATTGCCTGCGCCAGCTGCGTGACGGGCTTCAATCCCGCCTGGAGACGCTTCGGACGCTCACCGTCGCGGAGGTCGGCTGTCCGATCTCCATGACCTACGGACCCGGACTCGACGATCCGGTCCGTTGGCTCGGCAGCTATGCGGACTTCCTCGACGGATACGAGTGGCGGACGGATGCCGGAGTCGCGGAGGTCATGGGGGGGCGCCATCAACGAT
>CAYXLY010000668.1:0-2105 GCA_964466005.1 uncultured Spirochaetaceae bacterium
TGCTCGAGAAGGGGCCGGTCGAGATGGCGCGTCGGACCCTCGAGGCGACGAGGCGAGTGCTCGGCCTCCAGCCCCGCTAGTCGCCCCAGAAGCCCGCCGGCACTCGATCCCGAATCGCGCTCGGCGAGGGCCCCGCGAGCGGCGGAGCGGGCTCCGGGTGGACTCGTCCGGCTTCCCAGGGACGATCGGGGCTCCTATGCTCGACCGGGGTCGACGACCCGAGCTGAGAGGCTTCCCCGATGGAATTCGATGCAGTCGCCTATGCGCACGAGACGCTCGCTCCGCTGCTGAACGCGCTCTGCGAGCTCGCGGACTCCGAGCAGCAGCTCGATCAGCGCCGTTTCTTCGCGGGCGTGCTGTCGGGGATCGAGTGCGCCAGCGAGGCGGAGGATCTCGCGGACCCCTTCCTGCAGCTCTCCATGAGCGCTTTCATGGGCTTCTCCTTCACGGCTCCGACGGCGCTTCTCCTCGACCAGCTCCTCGACAAGGCGCAGCTCCTCTCCGAGGCGCTCTCCCTCGATGCCTCCGAGATCCACTAGCCCGGGCGAGCGGATCGCCGTCGTCGGCGCCGGCATGTCCGGAATGTCCGCCGCGAGAGACCTGGCGCGGGCCGGACGGGAGGTCGTCGTCTTCGACAAGGCCCGCGGCGTCGGTGGCCGGATGCCGACCCGTCGACACGAGAGCGGCGCCTTCGATCACGGCGCCCAGTATTTCACCGCCCGCTCCGAGGCATTCCGTCAGCAGGTCGCGGACTGGTGCGAGCGCGGGGTCGCGGCGCCCTGGCAGGCTCGGGTGGTGCGCGCCGCGCCGGGCGGAGTCCTGAGCGAGAGCGATGGGGAGGTCCGCCATGTCGGAGTCCCGAAGATGAGTGGGCTGGCGAGGGACCTCGTCGCCGGCCTGGAGGCGCAGCTCGAGATCCGCTGCGGCGAGCGGGTCGCCGCGATCGAGCGAGAGGGAGCCGGCTGGCGACTCGACGTCGCCGGGTCGGAGTCCGCCGGCTCCGGCATCTTCGAGGCCGTCGCGCTGGCGATACCTGCTCCCCAGGCGCTGGCGCTGCTTCCGGAGGGATTCGGCGTTCCGTCGCTGCGGGATCGGCTCGCGCGAGTCGAGATCGACCCTTGCCAGGCCGTCCTGGTCCATTTCGAGGCGCCCGTCGACGTGCCCCTCGACGCGGCCTTCGTCGCCGAATCGCCGCTGGCCTGGATCGCGCGCAACACGAGCAAGCCCGGACGTCCCGAGGCCGAATGCTGGGTCTTGCACGGAACGCCCGAGTGGAGCCGGCAGCATGTCGAAACGGATCCGGAGGAGGTGCAAGCCCGCCTCCTGGAGGCCTTCGCGAGCGTCCTCGACCGTCCGCTCCCGGAGCCTCTGTCTGCGAGCAGCCATCGTTGGCTCCATGCGAAGACGAAGACGCCGGCGGGACGCGATTGCGAATGGCTGCCGACCGAGCGGATCGGTCTCTGCGGGGACTGGATGCGGGGCAGCCGGGTCGAGGATGCTTTTCTGAGCGGCCGGTCCCTTGCGGCTCGGATGATCGGCGAGCACTGAGGCCGCGACGGCCGCTTCCCCTCTCGCCCGAGCCAGGCTCGATCGGATCGGACGATCGTCCTCCGTCGAGGCCCGCTGGCGAGCCCTTCACCGCCCCTTCGAGAGACATTCGCGAGCGTTCAGCCCGGAGTGACGGGTCCCGCCGGATCGGTCTCTTCCCCGGTCCCGACCCGTCGCCGCAGGCGACCATGCACCACGCGCGCGATGGCGGAGGCGGCGACGAGCAGCGCGAGCGCGCCGATCGCGATGCCCGCCCGGCCCTCGAAGGCGGAGCGGCCGAGGACGACGAAGCCGGTGGCATAGAGCATCTGGATCGGAACCGAGATCAGGAGATATCGGGTGCGTTCGACGCCGGCGATCCCGAGCACCAGGTTCTGCAGGAAATACGGGAAGCCGGGCGTGATGCGGACGACGGTCGTGAAGAGGGTCTGGTCTCCCTTCTTCGTGACTCGGGGGACGGTATAGCCGCGGCTCTCGATCATGCGTTCGATCGAGGGACGAAGGAGGGAAGATCGGAAGAGCGTCGTGTAGGGAAAGAGTGTTCAGAGCCGTGTAGA
>CAYXLY010000669.1:0-2100 GCA_964466005.1 uncultured Spirochaetaceae bacterium
AGGGACTCGAAGAGCGACTCGACCTGCATCCGACGCGCCGCCCGATCTCCGTCGCCCGCCGTGCCGTTGCGAGCCGCGAGGGCCGCCACCTTCGCCTCCGCGAGCAGATCGAGGGAGTCGGTGATCGCGTTCTCCGTCGTCCGGATGCGAGTCCGGGAGAGGTCGATGCTTCGCTGGAAGCGCTCGGTCTGGCTCATCGCGTCTCGCAGGTCCCGCGCCGTGCGATAATCGGTGGGATCATCCGACGGACGATTGATGCGGAGCCCCGTCGAGGCCTGCTCCTGCGTCCGGACGATGCGCGAGCGCGCGCCGTCGATCTGCGCGAGCCCCATGCGGGAGATGATGGACTGGGTGATGCGCATGAGGATCCCCTAGAAGGCCGCCAGCAGGTCGTCGAAGAGCCGATTCACCGTCGAGATCACCCGGGCGTTGGCCTGGAAGCTGGTCTGGAGCAGGACCAGCCCGGCGACCTCCTCGTCGACCGACACTCCGGAGACGGAGTCCCGTCGATCCTGAGCGGACTGGAGCACGGCCTGCTGCTGCTCGAGCGAGCGCTCGGTCGACCGCACCTGCTGACCCACGTCCCCGATCAGCTGGGTGAGGCTGGCGGAGATCGATCGCGTGGAGCCGGTCGGAGCCCCCGTGGCATCGCCGGCGAGGTAGATCGGGACGGTCCCCCGACGAAGATCTTTCAGGCGCTCGACATGAGAGAGATCGCCCGGTGCGGCTCCCGGGCCGCCCGTCACCGGATTCGGGACGCTCCCCGTCGCGATATGGTCCAGCGTCCCGCCCTGCGCGGGATCGACGTCCGAGGAGATCCGGAGATTTCGCGCGGAGTCGTTCACGTTCGGCTGGCCCGAGAGGTCGGCGAAGAAATCATGGGGCGCACCATCGACCAGGCCGAGGCCATTGCGATGCTCTGCGTTGAAGTTCTCGGCCAGGGTGAAGGCGAAGGCGTCCAGGTCCCGGATCACACCGCCCACGATGTCGTCCCGGGCCGCGATGAGCCCGCCGAGCTCGCCTCCCCGAATCGAGTCCGTCACGTCGAAGGACGAGCCCGAGCCCTGGAAGAAGACCTGGGCGAAGCGCGGATCGAAGGCGTTCGGACTTCCCGGGTCCACGACTGCCGTCAGCTCGTTGGCCGTTCGGCCATCGACGAGCGCGACCCCTCCGAAACGCACGGAGATCATGCCGGAGTCGCTCTCGAGGGTCGAGAACTCCATCTGACCTGCCAGCTCGAGGAGGAGCCGATCGCGCTGATCACGCAGATCGTTGGCGGGCGCCCGGGTCTCCGCCTCCGCGATCCGACCGTTCAGGTCTGCGATCTGTCGCGCGAGTCCGTTCACCTCGGGAATCAGGGACGTGATCCCGCGGTCGGCTCCGCTCTGGAGCTCGCGGAGGCGCTCGTCGAATCGGTGGACGGTATCGACGAGGGACTCGGCAGAAGCCAGCAGGGCTCCTCTCTCCACCGGTTGGCCCGGCTCCGAGGCGTTCGACAGGTCGTCGAGCGCGTCGAAGAAGCCCGAGAGCTCGTCGGTGAGCCCTCCCGAGAGCTGATCATTCAGGATCGACTCGACCCCCCCGTAGATGCTCGCGTGGGTCTCCAGCCCGGCAAATCGCGAGGTCTCGCTCAGGAGGCGCAGCTGGGCGAACTCGTCGACGATCCGCACGACGGAGACCTGCTCGACCCCCGTGCCGATCGCCCCCGTCCCGTCCACGTTGGGCGCGGACGCCTGCAGGACCGCCCGCTGTCGCGAGAAGCCCTCCGTGGTGGCGTTCGCGATGTTGTGTCCGGTCGTTCCGATGCGTCGCTGTACGACCTGGAGTCCTCTCTGCGCGGTTCCGATGGCGTCCGTCAGTCCAGCCATGCTCCCTCCTCAGATCGCCTGCCGAACGAGTCGACCGCGACCCGTACCCGGCTGGCTCCGAGACCGCGGCCCGTAGCCGCTCTCCTCGGGCACGGAGCGTCCGAGCAGTCGGAGCGTCTCCTGCACGCGCCCCAGAGATCGGCTCGCGAAGCCCTCGTTCGCGTCGAGCAGGGCGCGATTCGAGGCGATCAGCGCGAGCAATCGCGCATGGAGCTCCGGCAGCACGCCCGCC
>CAYXLY010000670.1:0-2100 GCA_964466005.1 uncultured Spirochaetaceae bacterium
ACAGCGGGTCGGTCATGGCGGGGATCAGCGGCACGCGTTCGGCCCGACCGTCGCGCACGCGGAAGACGCTCATGAGGTCGTCGTCGTAGACCACCGCGCGCTTGGGCACGAGCGTGGCGTCCTCCACCACGTTCGTCACGACCGGGAGGTCCTTCCCCGACCCTTCGCGGCCGCCCTCGAGGCATCTCAGATGTCCGTAATAGACCCCGGGGCCCGGCAGGATCTCGGTCTCGGGAGCGAGGTTGGCCGTGGGAAATCCGAGTGTCCGGCCTCGGCGATCTCCTCGGGTCACCTCGCCCCTCACGCAGAAAGGACGTCCGAGCAGGGCCTTCGCTTCCTCGACCTCCCCCTCCGCGAGCAGCTGGCGGATGCGGGTCGAGTTGACGTCGCGCCCGTCGACGGAGACCTCGGGGACGATCGTCACGGAGAAGCCGAGATGGGGACCCCGTTCGGTGAGAAGCCGCATGGACCCTTCCCGGTCTCGTCCGAAGTGGAAATCGTATCCGACGTAGACCTCGACCGGCCGGAGGCGCTCGTGGAGATGGTGCTCGATGAAACGCTCGGGCGTGACGCGGGCGAACTCGCGATCGAAGGGCTCGGCGATGACGGCGTCGAGCCCGAGCGCCTCGAGGGTCTCGAGCTTCTGCTCGAAGGTCTCGAGCAGGCGCAGATCCGATTCGGACTGCAGGACCCGGCGCGGGTGGGGCTCGAAGGTGTACAGGATGGACTCGCCGTCGAGCGCCCGCGCGCGCGAGATCACGAGATCGAGGATCGCCCGGTGGCCGAGGTGGACGCCGTCGAAATTGCCGATCGTGACGACCGGCCGACGAAAGGCCCGGTCGAGATCCGATACGCCGCGAAAGACCTCCAAACCCACTCCCGTCCGCTAGACTGATTGCCGTGCGGATCCTGTCGCACTACTTCGTCGCACGCTTCCTCGGCCTCTTCCTCACGGTCCTGGCGGCCGCGATCCTGCTGCTCGTGACGATCGAGCTGGTCCTCAATCTCGACGACGTGGCCGCCTATGCGGGTGAGGACCGGAGCACGCTCCGCTATCTCTGGCTCAGGCTGGCCTCTTACTACCTGGCCGACCTGATTCCCATCGCCGGCTTCATCGCCGTCTTCGTCGCCTTCGCGTGGGCAGGCCGTGCGATGGAGATCGTGGCGATCCAGGCCGGGGGCGTGCGACTGCTCCGAGTCGTCCTCCCCGTCCTCGCCGCCGCCCTGATCGTATCGTGTGCCACCGCCATTCTCCACGAGACGCTGATCCTGCAAGCAGCCCGGATCTGGGCCTCCGAAGCGCGTGGCGACCCCGGAGAGATCGACTTCGGGCGAAGGGCCTTCTGGCACCAGCGCGGCCGCACCATCACCAACATCGCGGAGGCTGATCCCGCTACCCGGACGCTCCACGACGTCGAGATCTTCGAACGCGGCCGCGCGGGCGCGATCCTCAGGCTGATTCGCGCCGACCGGGTCCGGATCGCCCACGACGGGGTGTGGCAGATCGAGGACGCCTCCATCTGGTCCTTCGATCCGGTCGACAGCCTCGCCGCCCCTCGATTCGAGGAGCACGTGCGCCTCGTCCTGGACCTCGACACCTTCTCGGGCGACACCTTCCTGGGAGCGGATCCCGGACTCCTCCCGCTCCCCGTCCTGGCGCGCTACCTGAGCGATGCTCCGGAAACCGAGAGCGCCTCACAGAGACGGCGACTCCAGAGCCGCTACCACGATCGCCTGAGCAGTCCCTGGCTCGTCCTCGTCTTCGCGGCCCTGGCCCTGCCCTTCTCGCTCCGGGTCGGACGGGACGGGCGTTTCGCCCGGCCGGCTGCCGAAGGCATCGCCGCGATCGGAGCCTTCTTCCTGCTCCGCAGTGCCGGAGAGACCCTCTCCCGCGAGGCGCTGCTCCCGCCCGGCGTGACCCCCTGGCTGACGTTGGGCCTGCTGGCCGGCCTGACCCTCTGGCTGCTCCAGCGCCAGCGGTTGCTCTAGTGTCCTGTCCCGGAAGTTCGCCGTCGAAGTCGCCAGGCCGACCGTGTGGCACGACCTGCACCGAGATCGCGTCTGCGGGCCGCTCGCAAGGCGCGCGAGGGAGGCATAGCC
>CAYXLY010000671.1:0-2096 GCA_964466005.1 uncultured Spirochaetaceae bacterium
CACCGCCTCGGCGCCTTGCGACGCGATCCGCACCGAGACATGGCCGGGGGTATGGCCCGGCGTCGGCTCCAGCCAGACCTCCGGGCCCAGCCGGTGATCCGATTCGACCCAGTCGACCAGCCCCGCCTCGATCACCGGACGCACCGAGTCGCCGAGGATGACCTGGCTCTCGGGATCCGGGTCCGTGTTCCAGTGCGCCCACTCGGCTCGCCCGATCAGGTAGCGGGCATTCGGGAAGGTCGGCTGCCAACGTCCGTCGACGAGACGGGTATTCCAGCCGACGTGATCGATGTGCAGATGCGTGCAGACCACGGCATCGATCGACTCGGGCTCGAATCCGGCCTCTCGGAAGTCGTCGAGGAAGCGCGTCTGCAGCTCGTTCCAGGTCGGCACGGAGCGCTGCTTGTCGTTGCCCACGCAAGTGTCGACGACGATCCGCTGCTCGGGCGTCTCGATCACCAGCGCGTGCACGCTCGCCAGCGCCTCGCCCCGGTCATCCACGAAATCGGGCGCCAGCCAGCCGATCTCCTGCAGGTTGCCGGGCGTCGCGTCGGGGAGGATGAACTGGATGCCGCCCGCCTCGAGCTCCTGGACGCGCGTGATCCGGACCTCTCCGATCTGCCAATGCATCGCCTGACCCTCCTCGTCCCGACCGCCTCGCATCGTCGTCGGGCGCCCGCAGGATACCGCGGATGAGCTACTCTTCGTGATCTTCGGACGGGCGTCGAAGGGGAGCCGTCTCGCGGCGCCTTCGCCACCCCGCCTGTCCGGAATCCCGGAGAAACGAAAACGATGGCGGGTTCTGATGCAGGAGCCCTGGCCGAGTCCGCATCCTGGTGCGCGGCGCTCTCGATGGCACTCGAGCAGGATGGGCTCGCCGTCCTGGACGAGACGCCGCTCACCGCGCTGGCCCCCGCCCTCGCTGCGGACGCCCGCGGCCTCGAGCGAGTCGGCCGCTTCCGGAACGCCGGCGTCGGCCGCGGGGCGAGCTTCCGCGTGCGACCGGAGATCCGCGACGACCGCGTTCTCTGGTGGGATCCGGAGCGGTGCACGCGCGCCATGCGGCTCTATCGCATCGAGATGGAGCGGCTTCGCCAGCATCTGAACCAGACGCTCTGGCTGGGGCTCGCCCGCTTCGAGACGCATTTCGCCGTCTACCCGGCCGGCGCGCGTTACCAGACCCATCTCGATCGCTTCGCCAGCGCGCCACACCGCATGGTCTCACTGATCTTCTACCTGAACGCGGAGTGGCAGGCCGAGGACGGCGGGCATCTCCGGCTCTACCTCGACGTCCCCGAGAGCGAGCCCTGGAGAGACATTCTGCCGATCGCAGGGCGTCTGGTCGCCTTCGAGAGCGGACGCTTCCACCACGAGGTCCGGCCCGGCAGACGCTCGCGACGCAGCGTCGTCGGCTGGCTCACGAGGGGAGGTCCGTACTACGAGTCGTCGATCACGTAGGCGCCGTCCTCGTCGTGGATCTCCCGGCCCGTGACCGGCGGATTGAACGCGCAGACGAGCTTCATCTCCTCGATCGCCTCGAGGGTGTGTCGATCGTGCTGATCGAGCGCGTAGAGGGTGCCGGGCTCGATGTCGAAGGACTCCCCGGTGTCCCGGTTGGTCAGCACGCCTCTGCCCTGGTAGCAGTAGACCGCCTCGACGTGATGCTTGTACCACATGTCGAAGACGAGGCCGGCCGGGAAGGTCGTCTCATGGAAGGAGAAGCCCATCCCGTCCTCCTTGAGAAGGAAGCGCACGCTCGTCCAGCCGGCGGGGCTGACGACCTCTCGCTCGGTTCCCTGGAGCTCCTGGATGCGGACGACCTTCATTGTCTCTCTCCTTGCTGATTCTTCGCGACGGCAGATCGGCTCGGACTCGGTGGCGGCCCGCGCAGGACAGAGTCTTAACCTTTTCATCGGATGTCCGCACGGATCTCGCCCCCGCTCCCCTTCACTCGCTCCGCGCTCGCTCGGAGCTGATGAGGTGTTCTCTAGGCATCGGCGATCCGGGCGATCGTGCGTCCCATGACGTTGCGGTCGACGAAGTCGCGCAGGCGATCCGGGATCTCGTCGAAGTCGATCACGCGGCCGACCGTCGGC
>CAYXLY010000672.1:0-2088 GCA_964466005.1 uncultured Spirochaetaceae bacterium
GAGGTTGTAGCGTTCGCCGAAGCTGATCGGATTCCCGAGCAGCATACGCAGCGCGCGGGACTGGTCGTCGACGTGGCCCACCTGCTGGATCGTCGTGCCGTCGCCGGGAATCAGGATCGGGCGATCCTGGAGCAGGCGTTGGAACATCCGCTGCTCGCGATCGGGCAGGATGTTCCACGGACCCATCACCATCGAGAAGGCGACGGTCGTCGCAGGAAAGCGGCTCTCCCGGAACGCGCGGACCAGGAGATCCTCGCAGAGGAGCTTGTTGCGGCCGTACTCGTTCTGGGAGGGGGAGCGGTCGACCGGGTGTGCCTCCGTGATCGGCAACCGGTTCGAGGCGGCATAGATGACGGTGGAGCTGATGAACACGTAGTGCGCGATCCGGCCTCGGAAGAGCTCGATCATGAGCTCCACGTCCTCGGGTCGGTAGGCGGAGACGTCGATCACGGCGTCCACGTCGACTCCGCCGAGGACCTGGCGCATCCGGTCCGGGTCGGTGCGGTCGGCCTGGAGCCGCTCGACTCCGGCGGGCAGGTCCGCCTCGCTGCGCCCGCGATTCAGGACGACGACGTCGTGTCCGGTGCTCGACAGCTCGTGGACGAGGGCGAGGCCATTGAACTGGGTTCCGCCCATCACCAGGACGCGCATCGTTTCCGGCTCCTCGAGTCCGCTGGGACGAAGCCTTCATCATAACGCGTCGAGTGGGCTCGGCACGGGACGCCAGGGGGCCGCCGACGGAGAGCTAGAGATCGTAGACGAGTCGTCCTTCCTCGTTGCGGTGGGCCTCGGCCCTGCCCTCGAGCCGGAGATGCTCGAGATGGGCGTAGGTCTCGCTCTCGGCCATGTCCCCCCAGCTGCGCTCGCGGAAGAGCCGCTTCATGAAGCTGTGGACGTCGGCGCGCCCGATCTCGCGCGCGATCTGGCGGATCTCCTCCAGGCGCTCGTGGTGGTGCTGCTTGATCGCCTGCGCGCGTCCCTTCAGGTCGTCGAAGGGATGGCCATGCGCGGGCAGCGCCAGCTTGACGTCGCCGATCTCTCCGACCCGATCGAGCGAGTAGAAGAACGACTTCAAGGGATCCTGCAGGTAGGAGACGCCCCCGATATGCGGCGTGATCGACGGGAGCACGTGATCGCCGGAGAGGAGCGCGCCCGTCTCCGGGTCGTGCAGGCAGATGTGGTCGGCCGTATGACCCGGGGTGTGCTGCACGAACCACTCGCGTCCCGCCAGCTTCAGCACGTCTCCGTGCTCGACGTGATGCGTGATGCGCGGGAAGAATCGATTGCGACCGAAGGTGGACACGCCGAGCCAGCGAAGCCGCTCCTTCAACGGCCGCCGCTCCTTCGGCCCCTTCCACGGCGCGGGCGTCGAGAGTCGTCTGAGCGTGGAGGCGATGTGCAGGATGGGGCTCTGGGATCTTCGACGGTCGCGCTCGAGGGCCTCGAGATGGGCGGTCAGATCATCGGCCGAGGCCTCGACGTGATGATCGTGGCTGCCGTGGACGTGAGCGCCGGAGTGAGCCGTCTCGTGCGAAGCGCCCTGCGCGGGGCGCCGGGCATGGCTCCGGCTCCTCGTGGGGCTCCCGAAGTGGAAGGCCCGATGGGCGACGATCCGGGCGCCGGACTCCCTGGCGATCCGCACGGCCCCGCCGAAGTGGTCGGGATGGGAGTGCGTGATGAAGACCGTGTGCACATGCCGCGGCTGGAGCCCCGCCTGTCCCAGGCGCTGCCGGATGGCATCCCAGGTCTCCGATCCGGGCAGACCCGGGTCGATCACCGCGGCCCCGTCGTCGTCCATGAGGGCATACATGTTCACATGGCCCAGCCCCGGCATCTGGATCGGGAGCTGCATGCGCAGGATGTCCTTCGAGACCTCCGTGACCTCTTCGTTCGCCTCTTCCTGCTCTTGTCGTCTCGGTCGATTCGGCTCCGTCATGACGCGAGAGAGTACTCGATCCGGGGCGATCGGCCCGGATCGAGGCCGGGATCGAGGGGAGGCGCTCGTCGCGACCGAGCGGCTCCCGCGAGGGCCACGAGTGCTCTGTCCCGGAAGCTCGCCTGCATTCGATCGCGTCTGCGGGCCGCTCG
>CAYXLY010000673.1:0-2087 GCA_964466005.1 uncultured Spirochaetaceae bacterium
TGGCCGATGATCGTCCTGCGCAGCCCGAAGGGCTGGACGGGACCCGTCGAGGTCGACGGGCACAAGGTCGAGGGCTCCTGGCGATCGCATCAGGTTCCCCTGGCGGGCGTCCACGGAGACGAGTCCCATCTGCAGCAGCTGGAGCAGTGGCTCCGCAGCTACCGACCCGAAGAGCTCTTCGACGAAGAAGGCCGGCTGAAGCCGGAGCTCAAGCAGCTGGCGCCCGAAGGAGACCGGCGCATGAGCGCCAATCCGCACGCCAACGGCGGTCGCCGTGTGCGTCCCCTGCGTCTCCCGTCCTTTCGCGACTACGGCGTCGAGGTCGAGAGCCCGGGCGAGACGCGAGCCGGGAATACCCGCCCGCTGGGTCGCCTCCTGCGGGACATCGTGACGTTGAATCCGAGCAACTTCCGGCTCTTCGGCCCGGACGAGACGCGATCGAACCGCCTCGACGCCGTCTACGAGGTCACTGGAAAGACCTGGATGGCGGAGCAGATGCCGGAGGACGCAGACGGAGGCAATCTCTCTCCGGATGGACGCGTCATGGAGATGCTCTCGGAGCATACCCTCGAAGGCTGGCTCGAGGGCTATCTGCTGACCGGTCGACATGGCGTTCTCTCGACGTACGAGGCCTTCGTCCACATCATCGACTCGATGTTCAATCAACACGCGAAATGGCTCGACATCGCCGAAGAGCTTCCCTGGCGCCTGCCCGTCCCCTCGCTGAACCTCCTGATCACGTCGACCGTCTGGCGTCAGGACCATAATGGCTTCACGCATCAGGACCCGGGCTTCCTCGACGTCGTCGTCAACAAGAGCCCGACCGTCACGCGCGTCTATCTCCCGCCCGACGCGAACAGCCTGCTCTGCGTGGCCGATCATTGCCTGCGTGCGACGAACGACATCAACGTGATCGTGGCCGACAAGAAGGAGCACCTGCAGTATCTGGACATGGATGCCGCCGTTCGGCATTGCACGAAGGGGATCGGCCTCTGGGACTGGGCGAGCACCGACCAGGGCGCCGAGCCCGACGTCGTGCTCGCCAGCTGTGGCGACATCCCGACCCAGGAGGCGCTGGCTGCCGTCACCCTCCTCCGGGAGCATTTCGAGGATCTCAAGATCCGATTCGTGAACGTCGTCGACCTCTTCCGTCTCAGCCCCGCGAGCGAGCACCCGCACGGGCTCGACGACCGCGATTTCGACAGCCTCTTCACGGTCGATCGGCCGATCATCTTCAACTTTCACGGCTATCCGTGGCTGATCCACCGGCTCACCTATCGCCGGACGAACCACGACAATCTCCACGTGCGCGGCTACAAGGAGAAGGGGGACATCAACACCCCGCTCGAGCTCGCCATCGTGAACGAGATCGACCGCTTCAGTCTCGCGATCGACGTGATCGACCGGGTGCCGCGCCTGCAGGCGACCGGGGCCCACGCGAAGGAGAAGCTGCGGGGGCGTCAGATCGATTGCCTGCATCACGCCCATCTCCACGGGATCGATCCGCCGGAGATCGAGCACTGGAAGTGGCCCGGACGATGACGCGAGGAGCGCCTGGGTGGAATGCGACCGGCCATCCGGAGGCCGATCCCGCGTCCGGCCGTTCGAGATGGACGTCGGGGCCGGGCTGATGCGTCGGAGGCGGATCGAGCTCGAGCCCGGCGAGTACGACGCGGTCCTCTTCGGGATGGAGTGCATCCTGAGCGAGGGAGGGGATGAAGAGGCGGGAGCGGAGCTGCTCGTGGGCGCCGACTCCCTCGTGTGCGATCTGCGGGCGGCGGGAATCCGGATCGCGGTGCTCTCCGACAGCTCGAACGCTGCGGAGGCCCTGGAGCAGGCGGGCCTCGAGGGGCTCTTCGACGTCCGGGTCGACGGCATCGTGGCGAGCGAGGAGGGGCTCGGCGGAAGGCCGGCCCCGGACCTGGCCCTCGAGGCCGCTCGACGGCTCGAGGTCGCACCGGAGTGGTGTGTCCTCGTCGACGGGACGCCTGCGGGGGTCGAGGCCGGTCGTCGAGGGGGCTTCGGCCGGGTGATCGGGGTCTCGCGAGGCGACGACCGAGAGACGCTCGCGGAGGCGGGCGACGAAG
>CAYXLY010000674.1:0-2079 GCA_964466005.1 uncultured Spirochaetaceae bacterium
CCACGGACACCGGCTCGGGATCGACGGCCAGCCAGGCTTCGAGCGCCTCGAGGGCTTCCGCGGTGCGGCCCGCCCGCTCGTGAACGCGAACCCGCCCCTCGTGCGCGGCCTCGAGCGCAGGCTCGAGCGCGAGCGCCTCGTCGTAGCGCGCGCGGGCCGGCTCGAGCTGCCCCTCGGCCTCGAGGCAGCGTCCGATCTTCGCGAGAAGGACCGCCCGGTCGCCGGCCTCCGTCGGCTGCTCCAGTCGTCGCTCGAGGAGCGGGCATGCGGCGGCGAAGTGGCCGTCCGCGAGCTCGATCCCGGCGAGACCTTCGAGCGCCTCGGCGTGGTCGGGCTCGATCTCGAGCACGGCGCGAAAGAGCCGACGCACGGCGCCGGGCTCCGCGATCCGAAGGGCGGCGCGTCCTCCCAGGAGGGCTCTCTCGCAGCATTCCGCGGGCTCGAGCGTGTGCGGACCCGAGTCTGGATCATCGAGCGACAGCGCGCGCTCGGCCTCCCGGGCGGCCTCGCGGTCGCGACCGAGGCGCGCGGCGATTCGAACGAGCGCCAGGCTCGCTTCGCCGGAGGCCGGCGAGTCCGCGACCGCCCGCTCGAGCAGCTCGAGGCTGCGTTCGGGATCGTCTTGCTCGAGCAGGGCGGCGGCGGCCACGCGATGGCTCGCCGCGCTGCGCGCGTCGCATCCCCGAGCCGCCCGTTCGAAGGCCTCGACCGCCTCGGCCGGATGGCCGGCGTCCCGCTCCAGGCGGGCGAGAAGGAGCCAGGCGCCGGGATGGGCCGGCGAGAGACGGGTCGCGCGCAGGACGCGGTCGCGGGCCTCCTCCACGCGCTCGCGGTCGAGCAGTCGCTGCGCCAGCTCCAGATGATCCGCCGCACCGGCTCCCGAGTCGTCCCGATCGCACCAGTCGCCGAAGGCGAGCCGGTATCCTTCGAAGTCCTGCTCGGCCTCGTAGAGGCGCGCCAGGCAGAGCGCATCGGCCGGGGGGAGCGGCTCGAGGGCCGCGGCAGCGCGATAGGCCTCGATCGCCTCCGGCCGTGAAGCGTTGCTGTTCCGCAGACGCTCCGCGACTCGAAGCCAGAGCTCGCGTCGGCGACCCGCCCCGTCTTCGGGGTCGCTCGATGCCGCACTCTCGCTCTCGCTCCGCTCGGTCTGCCCGGCCCGCTCCGTGAGGAGCGAGAGCTCGCGTCGATACAGAGCGAGCGCTCGGTCCTCGTCGTCGATCGCCTCTGCGATGTCGGCGAGCGCCCGCACCGCCTCGAGTGCGCCGGGCTCCAGCGCCAGGGACTGCTCGTAGGCCTCGGCCGCCCTCTCCGCGGAAGCGAGGCGTCGCCAGCAGACGTCGCCGAGTCGGCGAGCCGTCGCCGCCTGCTGCGCCTCGGCGAGACCGAGCTCCCGGGCGAGCGTGAGCTCGAGCTCGAGCGCCGTGGCGAGGTCCGGCCAGTCGCGGAGCCGCTCGCTGCATCGTCGCCATCCCCGAAGCGCCTCGAGCGAGCCCGGGTCCGCGCGGTGGGCCTCGAGATAGGCGTCCCGCGCGCCCGGGACATCGAGCAGGTTCTCCTCTCGCAGGTGCCCCAGCTCGAGCGCCTCCTCCGGGCGGCCGCCTCCCGCCGCGAGTCGCTCCGACAGGCTCTCGGCGAGCTCGGCCGCCCGGCCGGTCCGCCGCAGCAGATCCCGCGAGCGGGCCTGCCAGGAGGCTCTGCTCTCCGGGTCGCCCGCCGCGAGGGGCCGAAGGGCGTGAAGCGCCAGGTCCGGCCGACCGAGTGCCTCGTCATGAACCCGGGCGAGCTCCTCGCGGAGGCGGCGGAGGACGCTGGCGGGCGTCGTCTCGGCGATCTCCGCGTGGGACTCGATCATCGCGAGCTCGCGCTCGGCGACTCGGGTCCAGGCCTCGAGTCGCCCGCTCGCCCGCAACACCTCGCCGAGCGCGTGGAGGGACTGCATGTGCTGGACCGGGTCCCGCCATGTCGCGTCCACGTTCCTCAGCAGGGGCTCGATCGCGCGCTCGGGATCGGCGAGCTCCTCCGAGCAGAGCTCCGCGAGCGTCTTCCGCATCGCGATGCCCGGCGGTCCATCGAGACCCG
>CAYXLY010000675.1:0-2077 GCA_964466005.1 uncultured Spirochaetaceae bacterium
CCCATCCGATCCTCCGCCTTTTCTCTTCGCTGCGGTCTTCGCCTCAGGTCGAGAAGCTACCAGCTTCCGCCCGCTCCTCCTCCTCCGAAGCCACCGCCGCCCCCGAAGCCACCGCCGAAGCCGCCACCGAGCCCGCCGCCCATTCCCCCGCCGAAGCCGCCCCGTCCCGCGCCGAGCCCCCCGCCGAAGAGGATCGGCGCGAAGCCCCGCCTTCGTCGATGCCGTCCGCGCAGCAGGGGAAGAACGAAGAAGAAGACGATCATGAAGAGGAAGGGGATCAGGCCGAGATCGCCGTCCTCGCCGCGCCGCGAGCGGGTCGCGCGCGGCGGAGGCAACGGCTCCCCGGAGAGGGTGACCCCGGCATCGGCCGCGATCGTCTCCGCGACGGCTCTCATGGCGAGCCGCACGCCCGAGTCGAAGTCTCCGGCGCGAAAGGCGGGCACCAGATACCGGTCGCGGATCGCGCCGAGCCGGCTGTCGGGCAGGATGCCCTCGAGCCCGTAGCCGGTGAGGAAGTGCAGCCTCCGGTCCTCCGTGGCGATCAGCAGCAGCAGTCCATCGTCGCGTCCCTGCTTGCCGAGCTGCCAGGACTCCACGACCCGCATGCCGTAGTCGAAGACGTCCTCGGGCGCCGTCGTCTCCACGACGAGCACGGCGATCTCGGCGCCGGTCTTCTGCTCGAGCTCGATGGCGAGCGACTCGATCGCCCGCCGGGCGCCGACCGAGAGCGCGCCGGCGCGGTCGACGACCGGCCCCTCGAGAGGCGGCACGGGCTGGAACCCGTCCTGCGCGGGAGCCGCGCCCGCCTGCACGAGCGCGATCCAGAGCCAGATCGCCCCCGCCAGGAAGAGCCCGAGAGGCAGGCGCGGCCGTCGACCTTCTCGGACGGGAAGAGGACGCGGGGGGGGCGCGACGTCCGGGGCCGGGGGCCTAGCGGCCATCGGGACCGACCCTCTCCGGGAGGCCGTCGATCGTCCTCACGATCCGACGTAGCTCGATCAGGAAGGCCTCGTCGAGATCGTCGAGATCGCCGTCGAGACGCGGGGCTTCCACGCGCGCGTTCTCGAGGCGACGAAACGTCGGGAGCTCGAGGTCCAGCTCGGCGGCGACCGCGTCCACGAGGGCCACCCCGGCCGGACGTGCACCGGCCAGCCCGCTCGCCTCCCCGCTCGTCTCCCACTCTCGCAGTCGCAGCAGTCCACGCAGGGCCAGCTCGAAGCCGGGCAGCGGCTCCTGGAGCAGACGCTTCAGATCGCGACGGCGTCCTCCGCACTCGAGATACGCCTCCCAGAGATGCAGCATCTTCCCCCGGAGCTGCTCCTCGACCTGGAGCCGCAGCGCGGCGCGATCGATGCGGATCCCGGTGAAGAGATCGGGATCGCCACAGAGCACGGCGTGATGCTCGGCCATCTCGAGGAACTCGAGCGGAAAGGTGTCCAGCGCGCCCTCGATGTAGACCCGGTCCAGGAAGAGCGGAGTCGGGATCCGTCGCCGAGCCCAGCGGCGGAGCGAGGGTCGCGTCGCTCGCAGCTTCGCCGGAGTCACCTCCTGCAGGACGACGACCGTCTGGAGCGGGGTCCGCCGGGGCCGATAGGTCGAGCTCGCGGCCTCGCCGGTGACGGCGACGGCGACGAGCGCGTCGGCGTGGATCTCTCGCAGATCGTCGACGAAGCGTGCGAGCGCAGCCTCGTCGTCGGGGTCGAATCGCGCGCCCTCTTCCGTCATGCCCCGAGCATAGCGGTCTCGCCCGATCGGGGGTTCGTGGATGGCCTCTAGAGCTCGGCCACGACCTCGCGGATCGCGGAGGTGATCCGGGTCAGGTCGGAGGGGGAGGTGATGAAGGGCGGCATCGTGTAGACGAGCTCGCCGAAAGGCCGGATCCAGACTCCGCGCTCCACGAAGGCCGGCTGGACGACGGCCATGTCGACGGGCCGGTGCAGCTCCACGACTCCGATCGCGCCCAGCACGCGCACGTCGGCCACGGCCTCGAGTCCGCGACAGCTCTCGAGCTCCTGCGCCAGCTGAGACTCGATCGCATGGACCCGGGCGGGCCACTCTCCGGTCTCCAGCAGATCGA
>CAYXLY010000676.1:0-2065 GCA_964466005.1 uncultured Spirochaetaceae bacterium
GTGAGCGCCTCTCCGACTCCTCGCTCCCTGTCCATCGGCCGTGCTCCAGTCCAGTTTCAGTCCCGACCCATCGGGCCCGCTCGTCGGCCTGCTCATCGAGCCCTTCGATCGGGGGCGCCGTCCGGGCTCCCCCGGCCAACCGAGCCTACCCGGGCCCCGAGCGGAGGGCGATGCGATGCGCCGGACCCACCGGCCGGACGAGGGTGATCGCACGACGCAACCCCTCCCCTATCGTGTATGGTCGGCGCGAGAGCGAGCCCCCTGCCGCGAGGACAGACCGATGAAGATGGATACGATCCTGGTGCCCACGGATTTCTCCGAGGACGCCGCCAAGGCCCTCGAGATGGCCGTCGATCTCGCCCGACGCCTCGGGAGCCGGGTCGTGCTCCTGCACGCCTACTCGATCGAGCTGCCCTTCTCGTCCCCCGCCATGGGCGGCGGGCTGATCCTGCCCGAGGGCTACTACGTCGAGCTCCGCAACCACGCCACCCTGCACGTCGAGAGGCTGGCGAAGGAGGCGAGTCGCGACGGGATCGAGGTCCAGGGCAAGGCGGTCGAGAACACGCCCTGGATGGCGATCATCGACGAGGCGGAGGCGCTGCCGGCCGACCTGATCGTGATGGGCACGCGTGGGCTGACGGGGCTCAAGCATCTGGCGCTCGGGAGCGTGGCGGATCGCGTCGTCCGCAAGGCGAGCTGCCCCGTCCTCACCGTCAAGGCGGACTGAGGGGGCGATGCCGAGCCGGGACGAGCGACGACGCGTCCTGATCCTCGGCGCGGCCGGTCGGGACTTCCACTGCTTCAATCGGGTCTACCGACAGGATGCCGGCAGCCGAGTGGTCGCCTTCACCGCGACCCAGATCCCCGGGATCGAGAGGCGCGGGTTTCCACGAGAGCTCGCCGGCCCGCTCTACCCGGACGGAATCCCGATCCGACCCGAGTCGGAGCTCGAGGCGCTCTGCCGCGAGCACGGAGTCCAGGAGGTCGTCTTCGCCTACAGCGACGTGACCCACGCCGAGGTGATGCACGTCGCCTCGCGCGCGCTGGCCTCGGGCGCCGACTTCAGGCTTCTCGGACCCGACTCGACGATGTTGCAGGCGCGGAAACCCGTGATCGCCGTCTCGGCCGTACGCACCGGCTGCGGCAAGTCCCAGACGGCCCGCTTCATCGTCCGACGGCTGCTCGATCGCGGCCTGCGCGTGGTCGCCCTCCGCCACCCGATGCCCTACGGCGATCTCGCGAGCCAGCGGGTCCAGCGCTTCGCCACCCGGGAAGACCTCGATCGTCATCACTGCACGGCCGAGGAGCGGGAGGAGTACGAGGCCTACGTCGACGCAGGCGCGGTGATCTACGCCGGCGTCGACTACGAGGCCATCCTCGCGGAGGCCGAGCGCGAGGCGGAGATCCTCGTCTGGGACGGAGGCAACAACGACTTCCCCTTCATCCGTCCCGACCTCCATCTCGCCGTACTCGACGCCCTGCGACCGGAGCAGATCGCCAGCCATCATCCCGGCGAGTGCGTCGCGCGCATGGCCGACGTCGGCATCGTCCACAAGGTCGATTCGGCCGAGCCCGGACAGGTCGAGGACGCCATCGCCCGGTTCCGCGCGGTGAACCCGGAGGCGCGCGTGCTCCGCGCCGCCTCCCCGATCGAGCTGAGCGAGCCGGATCGCGTCCGGGGCCGGCGCGTCCTCGTCGTGGAGGACGGACCGACCATGACCCATGGCGGCATGAGCCGCGGGGCGGGCTGGCGCGCGGCCGTGGCCGCAGGCGCCTCGGAGATCGTGGATCCGCGAGCGGGCGCGGCGCCGGGGATCGCCGAGGTCCTGGATCGCTTTCCGCATCTGCGCGAGGTCCTGCCGGCGATGGGCTACGACGACGCGCAGCTCGAGGCGCTCCGCGAGAGCATCGAGGCGAGCCCGGCCGACGTCGTCGTCTCGGGCTCGCCCATCGACCTGGCAGAGCGGATCGCGGTCTCCAAGCCCATCTTGCGGGCCTCCTATCACCATCAGGACGTCGACGATCCCGGGCTCGCCGGCCTGATCGACGCCTTCGTCTCGGAGCG
>CAYXLY010000677.1:0-2060 GCA_964466005.1 uncultured Spirochaetaceae bacterium
CCGAGGAGGGAAGCGACTGGGACGCCCTGCGCCGGTATCCCGCCGTCCGGGTGGCCGCCCGACTCTGGAGCGCACTCTTCTCGGGGGACACCCTGCTCTGCCGTCCCGCCTCCGACTCGGCCGACGACCGCCCCGCGCTCGAGCGGCAGCGCTGCGCGGATCTCTGGCCGAGCGCGCTCGGGCCGGCTCCGCGTGATCCCGTCTTCGACGGGCTCGAGCATCGCGGACGCAGCACGGCCTGGCTGCCGACCCCGACTCTCGCGGAGACCAGTGAGCGCGAGCTCTCCTGCGCTCTCGCCGGCCCCTCGCCCGAAGCCGTCGTCGCGGCCGTTCACGACAAGGCCTTCGCGCTCGAGACGGCTCGCCAGGGGGGGCTGCTGCCCGTCCGACTCGAGCCGCTGCTGCGCGCGCTGCCCGTGGAGGCCCTCCTCGACGCGGAGTCCTTCCTACCCGATCTCGAAGAGAGCCTGCGCGGCTGGCCCGGCTGGACCCGGGGGCGCTTCACGCTGAAGCCCCGCTTCGGCGGCAGCGGACGCGGACGCGTCGGAGGCACGGCGCCGGATCGGCTGGACCGGGCCGCGATCCGAGCGGCCCTGCCCCGACTGGCGCGACGCGGAGGCGCGATCCTCGAGCCCTGGCTGGAGCGACGCTGTGATCTCTCGGCCTGCATCCATGTCCCGCCGCCCTCCAGGACCGATGCCCTGCCCACCCTCCTCGGGTCGCTCGAGATGATCGTGTCGAGAGCGGGGAGCTTCCGGGGGCATTGCGGCGAGATCGATGCGCGCGGACGCGTCTACTCTGGACATCGCCTCGACGAGGAGGTCCGCTCCAGCAGCGCCTGGCTGGCCGGGCGGGCACGAGAGCGGGGATTCTTCGGGCCCTGCGGCGTCGACGCCTTCACGTACGTCGAGGAGGATCGGGAGCGACTGCGCCCGGCCGTCGAGCTGAACGCGCGCCATACGATGGGGCTGGTCAGCATCGGACTGGTCCGCCGGGCCCTGCCGCAGGTCCGGGAGGCGCTCGGGCTGGCCGCCGAGAACCGACGCGCCTTCCTGCTGACCCTGCTCTCGCCCGGCACGACCGGGAGGTCCGAGGCCGAGGCGATCGCCGGCCGCGCCGGCGGTCGGGGTGAGGAGATCCTCCGCCTCCGCCTGACCGCGGGCGTGGAGCAAGCCGAGGATCCGACTCCCACGCTCTTCTTCGGTCGCGAGCGCGAGCCCCTGCGTGAAGCTCATCGCTTCGTGATGGGTTGCTAAGCTGCGCTCCATGTCCCGACGTGCCGTGCTCTTCGATCTCGGAGGGGTCGTGCTCGGCTCCCCGCTCCAGGCGATCCGCGACTACGAGCGCGAGCTCGGGCTCGCCCGGAATGCCATCAATCGGGTGGCCGCCGAGACCGCGCCGACCGGAGCGTGGTCCCGCCTCGAGCGGGCCGAGATCGACCTGCCGACCTTCTATCTCGAGTTCGAGGCCGACTGCGAGCGAGCAGGCCTCGAGATCGACGCTCGCCACATGATGGAGCGCATGGCGGCTGTCAGTGGCCCGCGAGCGGAGATGCTCACCGCCATCGAGCGGCTGCGCGTCGCCGGGCTCCGGGTGGGCGCGCTCACCAACAACTGGGCGCATGCGGAGACCGACGGCCGCGGCGACGGGACGCGCGCGCTGCGCGGCCACTTCGACGTCTTCATCGAGTCGAGCGTCGAGGGCTTGCGCAAACCCGATCCCCGCATCTACGCGCTCGCCTGCGAGCGCCTCGCAACGCCCGCGGAGTCGATCGTCTTCCTCGACGACATCGGACACAACCTGAAGCCCGCCCGGGCCCTCGGCATGACCACCCTCAAGGTGGATTCACCCACCGCCGCGCTCCGGACCCTCGAGGGCCTCCTCCATCTCCGACTCCTCGGGCCGGTGCCACCCGATGAGGCCTGAGCTTTCGTCGCAGCCGTGCTCTGCATCACCGTCCTCCGGAGGAGACCCGCCGAGAATGGATGAGCTGGAGCCGTCGACCCCAGCCTATGGGACCTCGATCGGATCTCTCTCGGACCGGGCGGACCCGACCAGAT
>CAYXLY010000678.1:0-2054 GCA_964466005.1 uncultured Spirochaetaceae bacterium
GCTCGGGGCGGGGACGGCGTGGCCTTCCGGCGCGGTGCGCGCGATCGGTGATCCAGGCGCGGTACGCGCGGTCGGTGACGCAGGCCCGCGGGACGCCGCGAAGGCGGCGGAGGTCGCGGACGCCGCAGGGGCACCGACGGCCGCGAACGCCGCAGGGGCGCCGAGGGCCGCGGAGGCGACATCTGCCGCAGGCGAGACGGACGCCCAGGCTGCCGCAGGGACGGCCGGCAGGACGAGCACCACCTGCGAGCCGCTCCGGCTCGCGCCGATGCTGGAGAGGCTCGGCGCCGACGGGATCGAGAGCCACGAGCTGGCGAACGGGCTTCGCGTGGTCCTCGCGCCGCGGCCCGGGGCGCGCACGGTCACGGTCCGGGTCGCCTACGAGGTCGGCAGCCGCGACGATCCGGACGGACTCGGCGGGCTCGCTCATCTCGTCGAGCATCTGATGTTCAAGGGCTCGGAGCGGGTCGCGGACGGCGAGCATTTCCGGCGCGTGCGGGACGTGGGCGGGCGGGTGAACGCCTTCACCGACTGGGACCTGACGGAGTACGTCGACACGCTGCCCCCGTCGGCGCTGCCGCGGGTGCTCGAGTCCGAGGCCGACCGGATGCGCGGGCTGCGGCTCGATGCGGCGAGCCTCGAGACGCAGCGCGCCGCGATCCAGGAGGAGGAGGCGCTCCGGATCCTGAACGTGCCCTACGCCGAGGCGGCGGCCTCCTTCCTCGGACAGATCTGGCGGCAGACGCCCTACGACCACTCGCCGATGGGCACGGACGCCGAGCGCCAGGCCGCGACCCTCGCCGACGTCGAGGCCTTCCACGCCGAGCATCATGCGCCCGACAACGCCGTGCTCGTGCTGACCGGCGGCTTCGACCCCGTCGCGGCGCGGGCGTCGATCGCGGAGACCTTCGGCTCGATGCCCGGCCGCTCGGGCGACGAGCCGCGGACACGGCGTCCTGCGAGCGAGCGCGAGCCCTTCGCCGCCCTCGACGAGCGGGCGCCCGAGCAGGCGTCGAAGGTCGATCCGCTGGCACCCTTCCCCGTCTACGGCCTGATCTGGCCGGGCGTCGGCGTGACCCGTCCCGAGGCGCCTGCGCTGGCGGTGCTCGACGGGCTGCTTCTGGGTCATCGCGATGCACGACTCTCGCGGGTCGTGCGCGGGCCGTTGGCCTTCGAGGCGACCTCCCTCTCCTTCGCGCTGCGTGGTGCCGGACTCCTGAACTTCATCATCGTGCCGCGCACCTTCGCGAGCTTCCGGGAGATCCGGCGGGCGGTGGACGGAGTGCTCGAAGAGCTCGCCCGGGTGGGGCCCGGCGAGGAGGAGCTCTGCGCTGCGATCCGACACGAGCAGATCGAGCGACTGGCTCTCCTCGAGACGCACGAGGGGCTCTCGGCGGCGATCGCACGCGGTGTCCTCTTCGCGCAGGATCCGCGGCGCTTCGTCCGCGAGCTCGAGGCGCTCGCCTCTCTCTCGCCCGAGGCCGTCCGGGAGGCCGCCGAGCGCATGTTCGCCCGCCCGCCCTCCACCCTCGTGATCCGTCCGAAGGGCCTGATGGGCTGGCTGAAGCCGCTGCTCGAGATCCTGCCCAACGGCGTCGGCGCCTCGCTCGAGCGGTCGCTGCTATGACGGGGCGCAGTCCGAGCGAACATCGCCTGAACGGACATCCTGGGCGCACTCGCGGCTCGAGGCCTCGGGGTCCGTCGGGCCGTCGCGATCTCGTTGCGGGCCTGCTCCTCGCGCTCGGCCTGTCCGGGCTCTTCGCCTGCGCGACGGGCACGGCCACGAGCACGGGCGTGCCGGGAGCGGATCGCGCGAGCGAACGGGCGCGCCCCATCGACCTCTCGCCGCGCTGCATCGCCTTCGAGCCGCTCGCGGGCACGATCGCGCCGTTGCCCGATGGCGCGCGATCCCGACGGCTCGCGCCGACGCTCGAGGCCATCGTGCTGCCCGGTCCGGCGACCTCTGTGCAGAGCGCTCCGGCGGGCGCCCTGCATCGACTCCGATGGGTGACGCCCGTATCGGCCTTCCCCTCGCCCGCCCATGCACGGGCCGC
>CAYXLY010000679.1:0-2050 GCA_964466005.1 uncultured Spirochaetaceae bacterium
CGACGTCCGGGACCTCGAGCTGGCCGCGCGGGAGATCCGGGTGATGGGAAAGGGGCGCAAGGAGCGGGTCGTGCCCATCCCCGAGCAGGCGCGACGGGCGATGGGGGAGTGGCTCGAGGTCCGGCGCGGTCCGGGGGTCCTCGGGGAGCCGCTCTTCATCTCGTTGCGACCGCGCCGGGAGGAGAGGCCTCGGCGCCTCGCCGCCCGCGAGGCGCGCCGGATCCTGGGCAATCGGGCAGTGGCCGCGAGTCTCGACGAGCGCGTCCATCCCCACCGACTCCGGCACAGCTATGCCACCCATCTGCTCGACATGGGCGCGGATCTGCGCGAGATCCAGGAGCTGCTGGGACACGCCAGCCTCTCGACGACCCAGAAATACACGGCCGTCTCGGTCGCGCATCTCCGGGACGTCTATGATCGGGCCCATCCGCGCGCCGCTTCCCGCCGCGGGCGGGATGCGGGTCGCGCAGCGGCGGGCGTCGGAGAGAGCCCCGGACGGAGCGGGACGAGCGAGGCCGAGGAGCGGAGCGTGTCGCGCGCGCCGCGCGAGAGCGAAGAGTCGGGGCGAGGAGTGAAGTCGTGAGTATCGGATCGAGGGCCGGGGAGAGGGAGGTCGCACGGGCCGCTCGCGTCCGGTCGACGACGGTGGTGGCGGTGCTTCGGGAGGGCGAGCTGGCCGTCGGCGCCGACGGGCAGGTGACGCTCGGCGAGACGGTCATGAAGCAGGGCGCCGAGAAGGTCCGGCGCGTCGCCAAGGGCCGCGCGCTGGTCGGCTTCGCGGGCGGTGTCGCAGATGCGCTGACCCTGATCGAGCGCCTCGAAGGCAAGTTCGAGACGCATCCGGGCAACGTCAAACGCGCGGCGGTCGAGCTGGCGCGTGACTGGCGGACGGACCGGGTGCTGCGCAAGCTCGAGGCGATGATCCTGCTCGGGGACACGGGCTCGCTGCTGATGGTTTCGGGCAACGGCGACGTGATCGAGCCCGACGACGGCGTGGCCGCCATCGGCTCGGGCGGAGCCTACGCCCTGGCCGCGGCGCGCTCGCTCGCTCGCCATACCTCCATGAGCGCGCGAGAGATCGTCGAGGCTTCGCTCCGGATCGCGGCCGAGATCTGCATCTATACGAACGATCGGATCTCTCTGGAGGTGCTGCCATGAGCGACGGGATGAGAGGTCAGACCTTCACGCCCAGGGAGATCGTCTCGGAGCTCGACCGCTACGTGATCGGACAGCGCGAGGCCAAGCGGGCGGTGGCGATCGCCCTGCGCAATCGCTGGCGCCGGCAGCAGGTGCCCGACGAGCTGCGCGAGGAGATCGCTCCCAAGAACATCATCATGATCGGCGCGACGGGCGTCGGCAAGACGGAGATCGCCCGTCGCCTGGCGAAGCTCGCGCAGGCGCCCTTCATCAAGGTGGAGGCCTCGAAGTTCACGGAGGTGGGCTATGTGGGCCGCGACGTCGAGTCGATCGTGCGGGACCTGGCCGAGCTGGCGATCCAGCTCGTCTCCGAGGAGGAGCAGAAGGGAGTCCGGTCGCGAGCGGAGGAGCGCGCCGAAGAGCGGATCCTCGACGCACTCCTGCCCACACCGGTCTCGAGCACACCGGTCTCGAGCACGCCGGGCGAGGCCTCAGGCGCCACCGACTCCTCTTCGGAGACGCGGGAGAAGCTCCGGCGCCTCCTGCGGCTCGGGGAGCTCGAGGACCGGGAGGTCGAGCTGGAGCTGAAGGACGAGGGTGGGGGCCCCTCGCTCTCCATCATGACGCCTCAGGGCGTCGAGGAGATGGGCTTCCAGTTCAAGGACATGCTCTCCGGGCTGATGCCGCAGCGCACCCGGCGGCGTCGTCTCCGGATCGGGGATGCCCGGGAGTCGCTGATCCAGGAGGAGGCCGAGGCGCTCGTCGATGCGGAGAAGGTACGCGAGCTCGCGGTGCAGCGGGTCGAGCAGACGGGCATCGTCTTCGTCGACGAGATCGACAAGGTCGCGGTCGGGAGCGCCGGACGTCAGGGGGCGGACGTGTCCCGGGAAGGCGTGCAGCGGGACCTGCTTCC